>JAUNVD010000124.1 GCA_030537855.1 Tissierellia bacterium
ATGAGATCTTGCTCCAGATTTATAGCTCTTTAGTTCTTCTCTATAATTAGGATCTCCCTCTTTTCCTGTAGCAATTTCATTGCCTTCTTTATCTATTATATTAAAATAAACCGAATCTCTATCAAAGTAAATAATTTTAACTGTACTTCCATCACCTTTTATTTTAGGTATTAGATCCGACGACACATTATTAACTTCATTTGATTTTTCAATATTTAAATGAAATCCCTTCAAACTATCTTTAGGAACAGATAGTATACTTTCATACTGTTCAGGATTTTTATAATCTTCTTTAGAAATTATACTTTCTCCTAAAGTAGGACTCGAAGGTGATTCTTCATATACCTTTATAATATCTCCTGATTTTCCTATAGTTTTAGGCTTTCCATTTATACTTCCATCTCTATTATCATAAGTTCCTACATATTCATACCCTTGATGATTAGGCTCTCCTGGAACTGGTAGTTTTTCTTTCATAAATATGATGGAATATCCAACTTCTTGAGCCTCCCACTTAGCAAATATAATTGTTGATTCAGTAAAAGAGTAATTGAATACATTTTCTCCAGCCGCGTTAGTAATCGTCTCTAATTGCACAATTTTTTCTTCCTCTTGATCACCAATTTTTATCTTCTCTTTTACATACCAATTCTTAAACTTATACCCTTCTTTTTCAGGTGAAATAGGTGCTTTTACAGATTCTCCCTCTTTAATCATTTCGCCCTTTACATTTGTTCCACCTAATGTATCATAAGTTATTTTTATAGCTGGTTCTAAAATTGCATGAAGAATTACAGAACCTTCTACCTTATTTGGAGTTATATCCTCCTTAAAACTAAATAGTTTTCCAGCGGATTGAGCTTCTTCTAAAGTATCGAATTCTTCCTCAATACTCCATCCCTTAACAACCTTATCCTCTTCAATGATATTAGGCTCATTTTCTTTTGAAATATATCCGTCGGTATCTGCTTTTTCTGTTCCTACTACAGTATTTCTCACTGAAAAGAATACTACAGAAATATCATCGTACTTAGGATATACATAAAAGGTAGCATCTTCATTTATGAATACTCCTTTTTCAAATTCTACTTGTTTTTCTATTCCATTGTCATCATAAAACCAGCCTTTAAATAGTTTTTTCTCCACTTCAACTAATTCAGGCTGACTAATCTTACCATTAG
Organism: Tissierellia bacterium; assembly: GCA_030537855.1. Classification (GTDB taxonomy): domain Bacteria; phylum Bacillota; class Clostridia; order Tissierellales; family Peptoniphilaceae; genus JAUNVD01. The sequence goes on from JAUNVD010000124.1 coordinate 1,182, forward strand.
TTTTAATTCTCTGTACACTAATAGGCTCTATTCCTGAATTCGAATTGTTTTTTGCATTATCAGCATCCTCTTTCGTCTTATAGAAACGAAATTCATTGATTTTAGTCTGAGGTGCGCCTGGATCAATAGTTCTTGTATTGTTTTCCCAAGCCCTTATTCCAGTAAAATCAAGGCCTTCTGCAAATGCTGGCATAGCTGTAGTGATAACGAGAATTATAGCCAGTAAATAACTTCCAATTTTTTTCATATTATCTCTCCTTTCATTTTATACTTGTTTTACTTTTGGATTAAATAAATTTGTTTGAATCTGTCAAAATAAAATGCAAAATAAAATGATCATTATCTATTATTATACTAATCCTCTAATAAAAAAGCAAGAAAAGGTTTTCTTCCCAATTCAATTTCATAGTATTTCTATTATGCTTTTCAATACTTATC
>JAUNVD010000125.1 GCA_030537855.1 Tissierellia bacterium
AAGGATTAAAAGCGGACTATTCCTTTCACGAAACGACAACTGCCTTTGACAAAGCAGTGGTGGACCTTCGTGAAATTCGATACCTTATTTATGAATTAGCCCAAGTGGAAACAGGAGTTTTTCGATTGGCAGAAGAAATAAAAAAGACGAGAAAAAGAGCCAATGCTTTAGATAAAATTCAAATTCCTAAATACAAAAGTATTGTTACGGAAATCGAAAATATCTTAGCAGAAAAAGAAAGAGAAGATTTCTTCCGATTAAAAAAAGTAAAGAATAAAAAAGAAAAGGAAAGTAAGATGTAGGACGTAGAGTACAAAGAGTTTTATCTTTAACAAAAATCTGTTGGAGAGTATCTTCAACAGATTTTATTCTATGAAGAGATATCTTTACTAGAATCTTTTACAGAAAATAAACTTTAAGAGTTCTATTAAAATTATGTTGAAAAAGGGTAAAAAAAGTGTATATAAACTATAAGCCTTAAAAATATCTTAGGACATAAAATCTTAGAAGAAGATTTATTAAAGTTGATCTTTTAGGTGGTACCCTTCCTAGAAGAATAGTATAACCAATAATTAGTGAGAGTTATGTAAAAGGAGTATTAAGATGAAACGATTGGAAATAGAAATAATAGATGAAATAGCTCTATCTAGAGCTTATGAATGGTTTCCAAAATTATTTGCTTTGATTATGGAAGATGTAGAAGAATATGAAATTGAAATACCGACGAACGAAGAGGAAGACTTAGAAAGAGCATTAAGATTTGGTGAAATTGATAAAGAAAAAAGTAACCGTTGGAAGACATTTGTGAAAGGAAAAGATTCAGAAGGACTAAAAGTCTACATATTAAGCTTGTATCGATTTTTTGACAAAAAATGCGTCCCTTTCTTTACTCTTCATGTTGGAGGAGATACCATTACCCAATATGGAATGAAATGGTATATTTCTCTAGAAGGAAAAAATAAAAAAGAATTACGTAAGGCTGTAAAGCCTATTCGAAAGTATATGAAGTATAAGATTTGGGAATAAATGATAATAAAAGTTTCAAAAACGTCCATAGGGCGTTTTTATTTAGGAAAATAGTAGAATAAAAGGTAGTAGAAATTTTTATAAAAAGATTGGAGGATTTATGAAATATTCTATAGTATATAGTAGTAAAACAGGAAATACAAAAATGTTAGCAGAAAAAATAAAAGAAATATTACCAAAAGAGGATTGTATATCCTTTGGAGATGAAAAGGAATACAAAGATGGGCCACTTCTCTTTATTGGCTTTTGGACAGACAAAGGAACATGTAATGATTCCTTTGTGCCATTTTTAAAATCCTTAAAAAACAAAAAGATCTTTTTGTTTGGAACAGCTGGCTTTGGTGGAGGAGATCCCTATTATAATAAAATTCTAGAGAGAGTAAAAGAAAACTTAGATTCCTCAAATGAAATCATCGGTTCTTATATGTGTCAAGGAAAGATGCCTATGGGAATTCGGAAAAGATACGAAAAAATTTTAGAAGAACATCCTGAGGACCAAAAAAGTAAAGCTTCCATAGAAAACTTTGACAAGGCAGCGATTCATCCTAATGAAGAAGATTTAGATCATCTTATAGAAGAAGTAAAAAAGGTT
>JAUNVD010000054.1 GCA_030537855.1 Tissierellia bacterium
ATTCTCTAGGTCTTTTTTTCGATAAGCACAAAAAAATGAAAAGCGTCAAAGTTTTTAGTATAATATATGGGTAACATATAATCTGGAGTGTAAAATTTATTACGTGCGGGGAGTGGTATCAAAATGTGCGGGGACTTCGTGCGGGATTTCTATCCAAATCCAATAAAACCATCGAACTTTAGTAAAATGATAAAAATAAAAATGGCTAAATTGCATGGTTACAAGCAATTAGCCATCTATAAATTGGTGGGCAGTACTGGGCTTGAACCAGCGACCTCTACGATGTCAACGTAGCGCTCTTCCAGCTGAGCTAACTCCCCTTGTTCTCAAACTATTATACTAGAGGAAGGCTAGGATTTCAAGAGACTTTTACAAGGAGAAATATGGAATGCTTTAACGATAAGAAACTTATGATCCTACTCAAGAAATCGTTAAGCTATTAGAAGAAGCTTACGAACTTTTAGATTCTACTGGTAATTGGGGTATAGGTGATATGTTTGGAGGAGGTCTTTTTACAGGACTTATGAAATTTCATCGGTTGGATCAATCGGAAATATACTTTAAGAAAGTCTATGGTTTATGTAAGGAATTGGAGGAAGAATTAGAGAACAGGTCTTTACCAAGATATTATAGTTCAAGAAAAGGGAATTCATCGAGGAATGGATTTATTTTTTGATCATATATTTTTTGATTTCTCTACCCAACGACGTTTGCGTCTTGGATAGGAAGAGGTTTTAGATTACTTATATAGAATGAGGGATTTAAGGGACGTATTGAAGGAGAAGTTGGAGGACTAGGTATGGAAGACAAGAAAACTTTAATATATTTATTGCTTTCTAAAGTGTTTGGGATACTCTTTGTGATAAATACTTTGTTTAGCGGAAGGATTAATAAGCTAGGCTGGTTATTCCTTTCTCTATGTTTTGTAGTTCAAGGACTTGACAGTATCTACCGTGGGAAAAAGGAAGAGGAAAAGTTATTTTATATTCTTGGTGGAGTTTGTTTTGTAGTTGCATTTTTATTAGGGTCCTTTTTATTGTAATGAAAAAATCGGACCAACTGGTCCGATTTCTCTTAATCAATAATTACAGTTCTAGTACTATTAATCCACTGTACTTTATAACCTAAGTTTTCACTTATGATTCGTAAAGGTACAAAAGTACGATCCCCTCTTATTTCCGGGGAAGCGTCTAATCGAATGGCTTTGTCTCCATAGCGGCCAACACTTTTACCAATGGTTAATGTTAAATTGGAAAAACCAGGCTTTCCAATAACAACAGTTTGAGCATCTTCTATCCAGTCTACGGTAAAACCAAGAGCCTCAGTTACATAACGTAATGGTACATAGGTACGACCATTTTTTATATAAGCGGGAGGAACGGCTTCCACTTTTTTTCCTTGAATTTGGATTTGTGGAGCTGATGCCGCTGACACCCCGATTGGAAGTAAAAGGGATATGATAATGAATAATGTAACCCATGTTTTTTTCATAGACATCTTCCTTTCGTATTCATTATACCGTGAAAGGGAGGAATTTTTGGGTATTATATAAAATATCCATAGAAATGTAATATACGTGTAACTAAATTATTGCATATTTGATATTTTTGAATTAAGGAGGAGAGTTTGAAAGGAAAATTATTTTTATATTTGATATTATTAGCAATACTGATTGTGACAGCTTCTTGTGCCGTCCATAAAAAAACGAGTACTAAGAACAATAGTCAACAAAAGGAGGAATCTATGAAAATAAAGAAAGCATCGGATTTAGGAGGAAATGTAGAAGAAAAAACCATATATTTTGCAGGTGGTTGTTTTTGGGGTGTGGAAGGTTATTTTAAAAAGCTCCCAGGTGTATTACAAACAGAAGTGGGATATGCAAATGGACGTACAGAAAATCCAAGTTATGAAGACCTTGTTTACAAGAACTCTGGTCATGCTGAAACTGTGAAGATCACCTATGATAAAAATACAATAACATTGGAAGAGTTGATTCTACATTTATTCCGTATCATCGATCCTTTTTCTATCAACCGTCAAGGGAATGATGTTGGAGAACAATATCGTACTGGTATTTATTTTGAAGATGATGGGGATAAAGCTAGAATCGAAAGTATTATTGGTGCTATAGGTGAAAGGTATAAAAAAGAGGGAGAAACAAAGGATATTGCAGTTGAAGTAAAGCCTTTGGTACAATATTATTCTGCTGAAGATTATCATCAAGATTATTTAGACAAGAATCCTGGTGGTTATTGTCATATTAATTTAAATATGGCTGATGAACCTTTATTAAACTGGGAAGAGTATAAAAAAGAAAGTGATGAAGAATTAAAGAAACGTCTAGGAGAAGAGTCTTATCATGTGGCAAGGGAAAATGGAACAGAGGCGCCTCATACCAGTCCTTTGGATCAAAATTTTGAACCTGGAATTTATGTAGATATTGTTTCAAAAGCACCACTTTTTGTTTCTACAGATAAGTTTGATGCTGGTTGTGGGTGGCCAAGTTTTTCCAAACCTATTATGAATCATACGATTAAATATGAGGAAGATAACTCTATGGGTATGAGAAGAATTGAAGTAAGAAGTGAAAATGGAGATTCCCACTTAGGACATGTTTTCAATGACGGCCCTAAGGAGCAGGGAGGCCTTCGATACTGTATTAATGGGGCAAGTCTTGAGTTTATTCCTTTAGAGGAGATGGAAGAAAAGGGATATGGAGATTATATTCCTTTGGTAAAAGAAAACAGTAAATCTTAATGTGAGAACTTATAAATTATGATATACTAATTTGATGACTAAGAAAACAAGGAAAGGAGGCGTACAATGAAGGAAAAACAAGGAGCGATTATAACGATTATTGGAGGAATCCTTTGGGGTTTTTCAGGGACTTGTGGACAATATTTGATGAATGTTTGTATGATTCCTTCTCTTTATTTAACTTTTATACGCCTTCTTGTTGCCGGTTTGATATTAACCGGTTTTACCTTGTTTAAAAACCCGAAAGATATTTTCAAATTATTGTCTCATAAAATTGATCGTAGAATTTTTTTATTTTTTGCTATTTTTGGAATGTCTTTTAATCAAGTTTCCTATTTAACAGCTATTTCTTATAGTGATGCAGGAACTGCAACGGTACTTCAATATTTAGGTCCGATTTTAATTGTTCTTTATATGTGTATTCATGAGAGAAGGGCTCCAAGGCTGATAGAAATTATTTGTTTAACTTTAGCCTTATTTGGGACTTTTATTTTGGTAACTGGTGGAGATATACATGCTTTAAAAATTTCTGGGTTAGGATTGTTTTGGGGTTTGATTGCAGCTTTAGCATTGGTCTTTTATAATATTATTCCTGGAAGTATTCTAGGCAAGTACGATATTAAAGTGATTACTGGGTTAGCTATGACAGTTGGAGGAATTCTTCTATTTTTTATTGTACCGAAGGATGTGAGCATTCCATGGTCGCCAATCGTATTTATTGCCTTTCTTGGTCTTATTATTTTAGGGACGGTTTTCGCCTATACCTTATATTTAAAAGGGGTGGAAATGATTGGTCCTATTAAGGCATCTTTAATTGTATGTGTAGAACCTGTAGCTGCAGTTTTATTTTCTAAGTTACTTTTGGATACGGCGATTACAGGAGTTTCTTTTATTGGTATGATTTTTATTCTCGGAGCAGTGATACTTTTATCATTACAAAAGGACGGGTAGAATATGGTTAGAAAATCAATACATGATATTGAACGAAGTATTATTAAAACCTATCGTAAACATATTTGGGTTAAGTTTATTCGAGCCATTCAAAATTATCAGCTCTTAGAACCAGGGGATAAGGTAGCAGTTGCCATATCTGGGGGAAAAGACAGCTTGTTAATGGCAAAACTATTCCAAGAAATCAAACGCCATGGGAAAGATCCTATTGATTTAGAATTTATTTGTATGGATCCAGGGTATCGCCCTGAAATTCGCCAGCAAGTATTGGATACTTGTAAAGGTTTGGGGATACCGGTAAAGATCCATGACTCTGATATTTTTGAAGTTAGTGAACGTATTAGTGATGGGAAGCCATGTTATATGTGTGCAAGAATGCGTCGTGGAAATCTTTATGCAAAAGCTCAAGAACTAGGTTGTAATAAATTAGCACTTGGTCACCATTTTAATGATGTGATTGAAACTATTTTATTAAATGTTTTATTTTCTGGAAATTATAAGACGATGATGCCAAAGCTACATGCAGAAAACTTTGAAAATATAGAATTAATTCGACCGATGTATTTAATTGAAGAGGAGTATATAATTCGATTCATGAAGAATACTGGGTATGAAGCTATTAACTGTGCTTGTACTGTGACAGAAAAAGAAGAAGGAAATATGAGGTTTTTTGTAAAGGATTTGATTGAAGATTTAAGGAAGATCAATCCTAATGTAGATATATCTATTTTTCGGTCAGCAGAAAATGTGAATCTTGATGGTATTATAGGTTGGAAGAAAGATGATGAAAAGTATAGTTTTTTAGATATTTATAAAGGAGGAAGTCATTGAAATTAATTTCGTGGAATGTAAATGGATTACGTGCAGCAATGCGAAAAGGGTTTATGGATTATTTTCAAGAATTAGATGCTGATATTTTTTGTTTACAAGAAATTAAGTTACAAGAAGGTCAAATTGAAATGGATTTACCAGGATACCATCAGTATTGGAATTATGCAGTGAAAAAGGGGTATTCAGGAGTTGCTGTTTTTACAAAAGAAGAACCTATCCATGTTACCTATGGACTTGGGATAGAGGAGCATGACCAAGAAGGTCGTGTCATTACTTGTGAATTTGAAGATTTTTATTTCGTAGCTTGTTATACTCCAAACTCAAAACGAAAATTAGAGCGTTTAGAGTATCGTATGGTATGGGAAGATGATATGCGTAAGTATTTAAAGTCTTTAGATGAGAAAAAGCCTGTGATTTATACTGGTGATTTAAATGTGGCTCACAAGGAAATCGATTTGGCAAATCCAGATACCAACCATAAAAGTGCAGGGTTTACTGATGAAGAAAGACAAAAAATGACTGAATTATTAGAAGCAGGTTTTATTGATACTTTCCGATATTTTTATCCTGATGCTAAGGATGAATATTCTTGGTGGAGTTATTTTGCAAAGTCTAGGGAAAGAAATATTGGCTGGAGGATTGACTACTTCATTGTTAGTGAACGGTTTGCCGATTCTCTAGAAGATGCTAAAATTCACCAAAGTATTATGGGAAGTGATCATTGTCCTGTTGAGTTAGTATTAAAATAATTAAACATTGTATAAAGTAAGAAATTTTTATTAGTTACCAAATAAGATTTATAAAATATAAATGTTATTTGGTTGAAATTGCAAGTGTTTTCATATAAAATAATAGGTGAAGGAAAAATAAAATATTAACAAGGAGTGATAGTATGACGAACCCTCTATCGATTAAAATTCATGACCATCTACATTATATTGGGGTAAATGATCGATATACCCATTTGTTTGAGAGTATGTGGCCTCTTCCTGATGGAGTTAGCTATAACTCATATTTATTAGATGGTGGAGATGAAACTTGTCTTTTAGACTGTGTAAAAATTCCATCTGTTTCTGTTTTTCTAGAAAAACTAAATGAAGTTTTAGATGGAAGACCACTAGACTATGTTGTAGTAAATCATATGGAACCCGATCACACATCTTCATTACCAACGATTGTAGAAATCTTTCCAGACATTAAAATCATTGGAAACAAAAAAACGGTGGATTTCTTAAGTAATTTCTATGATATTTCTGACAACATTTTAGTTGTAAAGGAAGGGGATAAAGTAGAAATAGGAAATACTTCTTTAACCTTCTATATGACACCAATGGTTCACTGGCCTGAGTCTATGGTAGCTTTTGAAGAATCTACAGGAACTTTATTCTCTCAAGATGCTTTTGGAGGCTTTGGAACTTTAGATGGAGCCATCTTTGATGATCAAATTAATTTTGATTTCTATAAAGATGAAACCATTCGATATTATACTAATATTGTTGGTAAGTATTCTGTTCAAGTACAAAGAGCATTACAAAAACTTGGTGGTTTAGATATAAAAATTATTTGTCCTGACCATGGTCCTATTTGGAGAACGAATCCTGGACAAATTATTGAACTTTATGATGAATTGAGTAAACAAGAAACTGAAAATGGCGTTGTCATTATTTATGGTTCCATGTACGGAAATACGGAAAAAATGGCAGAAATTATTGCTCGTTCTTTATCTAATGAAGGTGTAAAGAATGTGCGAATTCGTGATGTTGCTAAAACTCCACTTTCCTATTTAATTGCAGAAACTTGGAGATATCGTGGTATTATCCTTGGCTGTGCAACTTATAATGTTGGAATGTTCCCTCCAATGGAAACATTAACTAGAACTTTAGAAAAGCAAAAAATGAAGAACCATACCCTTGGAATCTTTGGTTCCTACGCTTGGGGTGGCGGCGCTGTAAAGGCATTAAAAGAATTTGCTGACAAATCAGGTTTGGACGTATTAGAAACAATTCCTGAAGCAAAGGGAACAGCAAAAGAAGAAGATATGGCAGCATGTGTTCAACTTGGTAAAGAAATGGCAGATGCTTTAAAAGAAATTTATGGATAAATAAACTTTTTAATCATTTTAATGATTAGGATACCCCGAAAGTTGGATCAAGAAATTGACCGAACTTTCGGGGTTTTGTATTTATATGAAATGTAAAAAAGAACTTCCAATACTTCTGTTGGAAGTTCTTTTAATTGTAGTAAATCTCTAAGGATGATAGGATTTACACTAAAAAGAAAATAAAAGTAAACATAAGAAGAAATAACAACATAATTCACAAAATATATATATTTATTTGTACTTGTCACAATATCGTGATAAAATTTACTAAGAGGCTTCTTTTGGTGAAGGAAAGGATTTATTATGAACATTAAAAAGCTAAAGGAATTAGTTGCAATCGAAAGTATAACCAATTCAGAAAAGGAAGTTTTAGCTGAAGAATGGTATGTAAATGAATTAAGAAGTCATCCATATTTTAAACAGTATCCTAATCAAATGGGATGGGATATAATTCCTGGAGATGTTTTGAAACGTGGAGTGGTTTGGGGTCTTTATCTTTCCGAACCAAGGTCCCAAGACACAGTGGTTTTCATCAATCATCATGATGTGGTTTCTGTAGAAGAATATGGACAGGATCGTGAATTTGCCTTTGATCCAGATATGTTACAAAAGATATTTCCCAAAAGAAGTCTTCCTCAAGATGCAAAGGTTGATTTGGAATCAGGTCAATGGCTTTTTGGACGAGGTGTGGCCGACATGAAAGGAGGGGGTGTTACCCAGCTAGGAGTTTTAGATGAAGTAATTGAAGAAGAGCTCCCAATGAATATACTGTTTTTAACTGTTCCTGATGAGGAAAATTTGTCTTTAGGTATGAGGTATGGACGAATTTTGATGGATAAAATAGAAAAGGAGTTTGATCTTCACTATATTTTATGTATTGACGGAGAACCTTATATGGATTGGGTGGAAAATAAGGTCACATATTATGACAGTTCAGCAGGAAAGGTGATGCTAAATGTTTATGTTCAAGGGAAAAAATCTCATATTGGAGAGGTGTTAACCGGTCTTAACCCTTTGGCTATTTTAGGAAGATTAATGGCTCGAACAGAATGGGACACTTCCCTTTGTGATAGGACAGAACATGTTGTGGCTCCTCCTCCTACTTGGAGTATTGCTGGTGATTTCAAGGAAAGGTATGATGCGTCGATTCCTCAAAGTGCAGGTGGACTGTATTGTCAAGTAACAGTTTCAAAGACGGCAATGGAGATTTTAGATGAATTTAAAATAATGGCCCAAGAAGTTCTTCAAGAGAGTTTAAAAATCTATCGTGAAGCTACTAGGAATTTTTATGGAACTGAGGCAAATACTTCTATGGAAATCCTTACCTTTAAAGAGATTTGGGCTATGGCAAAAGAAAAAGATAGGGAAGAAGCAAAAATTGTTATTGAAGATTTAAAGAAGAAGTATCGAAAATCTTTGGATCAAGGGGATCTTTCCATACCAGAATTTAATTTTTATATTATCCAAGGTTTGTTAGAGTATTTGGATATTGATGAACCATGTATGGTTTTGGCGATTTCACCTCCTTATTATCCTTATGCTCCCAATGAATTAGAGGATTCATGGAAAAGAATTTTAGAGGAAAGTGGAAAAGAAGTTTATGGGCAAGAAATGTACAATGCTCATTATTTTATGGGTATTTCTGATTTAAGTTATCTTTCGACAAAAGAAACAAAGGAAGAAATCAGGGAAATTTCTGAGAATATTCCTATGTGGAATGAGGACTATTTTATTCCATTTGAGGAACTTTCAAAATACAAGATTCCGGTTATAAATCTTGGACCTTGGGGAAAGGATATTCACAAGCGTACGGAACGTGTTTATCTTCCTCATATTCAAGGACAAACGAAAGATCATTATTTGAATTTCCTGAAAAAACTTTCCAAATTAAAATAAAGGGGTGAAAATATGAATGCAATTGTTGATATACTCGTTAAATTTTCTGACTGGATATGGGGTTATCCTATGCTTGTTCTTTTAGTTGGAGGTGGTGTAATCATCACCATTCGATTAAACTTTTTCCAATTTACCCACTTAGGCTATATTTTAAAAGAAACCTTTGGAAAAATGTTTAAAAAAGGAGATGGAGAAGGAACAGTTACAGCCTTCCAAGCAGCGGTTGCAGCTTTAGCTTCTACCATTGGGGCTTCTAATATTGTTGGAGTTCCTGTTGCTATTGCTACTGGGGGACCTGGTGCTATTTTTTGGATGTGGCTAACTGCTTTGGTAGGTTGTGCCACAAAATTTGCTGAGATTTCCTTAGCAGTAAAATACCGTGTTAAAGAAGGGGATGTTTATGTAGGGGGACCGATGTATTATTTAAGACATTCTAAAATTCCCGTACTTGGTGTTTTATTTGCCTTCTTTTTAATGGTTGAATTAGTGCCTTCTATTTCCACCCAAGCTCTATCTTTTGTGCAAACTGCTGAAACCATTAAGATTCCACCATATGTAGCTGCAGCTATTCTTGCTGTATGCGTTGCACTTGTTGTCTTTGGTGGGATTCGAAAAATTGCAAGTTTTACGGAAAAATTAGTTCCTCTTATGGCTGTTATATATTTAATTGGTGGGGTTATTATTATCGCTTTAAATATTGGTCGCTTACCAGGAGCTTTTGCCCTTATTTTTAAAAATGCATTTACTCCAACAGCAGCGGTAGGTGGATTTGCAGGGGCTGCTGTTGCTGCTGGGATTCGTAATGGGATGAGTCGAGGGGCTTATTCTAATGAAGCAGGTATGGGAACTTCTTCGATAGCTCATGCATCTGCAGTAACAGATCATCCTGGCCGTCAAGGATTATGGGGAACTTTTGAAATTTTCGTGGACACTATTATCGTTTGTACCATAACAGGATTGGTTCTTTTAGTAACTGATATGTGGACAAAAATAGGAATAGACAAAGCTGCTTCTATGCCATCTGAGGCCTTTAAATCTGTTTTTGGACAAAATATTGGAGGAGGAGTTGTAACTTTATCCATTCTAATGTTTGTACTTTCCACCGTTATCGTCGTTACTTATTATGGTGAAAGACAAGCAGCTTTTCTATTTGGAAAGAAATTTTCCATATTCATGAGATTTGTTTATATTGGAGCAATTTTTGCTGGAGTTACGATAAATTTAGGTATTCTATATAAACTATTAGATCTTATGTTAGCTTGTTTAATCATTCCAAATATGATTGGAGTATTAATGATGATGGGAGAAGTGGTTGAAATTAAAAAAGACTTCTTTGCAAAAGAACATTTAAATCGTTAAATTAAAGTAAAAAAATTATACATCTTCTCAAGAATGAAAGGATATTTTCGTAGTATAAGAAAATATCCTTTTTTCTTCATCTTGAAAAATAAAAAAAGATATGATATTATTATCACAGAAAGAAAAGTTCATAGAGCGATAGGTGAAATGAAATTTTAAAAGGGAATCCGGTGTAAATCCGGAGCAGTCTTACCTCTACTGTAAATGATGACGAGTAGAAAATATACCATTGCGAAAGCGAGAAGGTTTCTATAAGGATGAGTCATGAGCCAGGATACCTGCCTATTGTTATTTTGAAAATTCTTAGGTGGAGAATTTCTAAGCGCTATGTCTATAACGCTCCATGCCCCTAAGTGGAGTGTTTTTTTATTGTTCGACTTAAGTTAAGAATTCAAAATCTTCTATGAAGATTTTTTCTTTCTCAATCTGTGGTACGAAATGAATATTGTACATTACCTCTCCAAGTTCTTTGCATCAATCTACCCCGATAATGAATCAAAGATCTTCTATCCTGAGAAAGGGAAAGTTTCGTGACATTTTCTTTCGACCTTTTTCAATATTATGGAATCAAGTATACGCTTCTACAATAGTCTCGAATAAAGAACGAAACTACCTCCTAAATAAAATAGATTTAGGGAAAAACATGATTATTTTTAGCGCAGGGGTCGACCTCCTTTCTTATGAACGAAATAATTATCCTTTTCCCTTGTACAATCTTTTGGAGTAAGTCTATTATCAAAATGAGCATTGAAGTGAATAGACCGAGATAAAAATAAAAAAGATTCCAGTACAATATTTAGATATAGGCGGATTGGAACGGTAAAGCAATCCGTCTTACCACAGTCTCTATGTTAGAGCAAATAAGATAAGACGAGGAATCCTCGTCTTATCTTATTTTTTATT
>JAUNVD010000126.1 GCA_030537855.1 Tissierellia bacterium
TTCTAGAAAAGAATAATAAGAAAGCAAGGCTCCAAAATGGAAACCTTGCTTTTTTTAATATTCTAATGTTAAATCTCCCTTTTGAATCAATTCTTTTTAGGTAAAAATAGATTACAATAGCAGAAATAGTAAGTGTAAGAATATAAAGGGTACTATATCCTTGGTAATGTTCTAGCCTAGGGCAATATCGTGAAAGGAGTTCCAAGATATCCTTTTTTCTTTAAAATAATTCCACCATATCTCTTTTTCTCTTCTTTTTTCTATGATATATTTAGAGGAGAAAATATAAAGGTGGGTATAGAATGGAATTAAAAGAAATGATACGATCAATCCCTGATTATCCAGAAAAAGGCGTGATTTTTCGAGATATTACTACTCTTTTAAAAGATGGAGAAGGGTTTCAAAAAGCAATTGATGAACTAACAGATTTAGTAAGAGACTGGGAGCCAGATGTGATTGTGGGAATGGAAGCAAGGGGCTTTATCGTTGGAGCTCCTGTGGCCTATGCCTTGGGCTGTGGCTTTGTACCAGTACGAAAGCCGGGAAAACTTCCTTACGATAAATATACAGAATCCTATGAATTAGAATATGGAACAGATTCTTTGGAAATTCATAAGGATGGAATTGAAAAAGGTCAAAAAGTGGTGATCATTGATGATTTATTAGCAACTGGAGGAACTTCAAAAGCAACAATATCTATGGTAGAAAAATCCGGTGGAAAAGTTATGGGACTTGGTTTTTTAATCGAACTTAATGGATTAAAGGGAAGAGAAGAAATCCAAGAGTATGATGTAAAAAGTATTATTAAATATGATTAAAAAATAAAATATTAACATCTATTTTTTTCTATAGAGTATTGACAAATGAAATAAAAGAAATTATAGTTATAATTAAATATAGGCCTATATTACTGTACGTTATGAACCCGAGAAGTTAAGTTTCTAAAAAACATTCTTAAAAGAAAAATATACTTAAAGGCGTATAACATGAAACGAAAAATATCTATGATTATGGTTTTTATCTTTTTGTTTGTTAGCACCTCTATTTCATTTGCAAAAATGGATAGTACCATTTCAATGAAGTAGATTTCTGAAGACACGGTAATGGTTATTGAAAATGGAGTTGTAATTATAACTTTGGAAAAGGATTCATAGAGTAAATTTATTCAAAAGTTTACGATATATCCAGATAAACAAAGGATGGAAATAAAAGATATCTCAGGGAAAGTGATGTATGAGGATTTAGAGGAAAGGGACTTAGTATTTTTAAAAGATAAACAACTAAGTTCTCATGAATTTTGTCATGTCCTTGGTTAGCTTCTGCTGAAAATGTTGAAGTTTATAATAGTTGTTGAAATAATATGGAGATATGATGAAAAGAAAATTTGAACTTATAAAAATTTTGGCTCTCTTGATGATCGTTTGTACCATATCACTTACTTTCCGATCCCCAGAAAGTAAATATAAGGAATTGAACAAAAAGATACCTACTATAAATCAAGAAGAGGTCACAAGGAAAGATAAGGATTTTAATGTGCTTTTTTCATCGAAAGATTGTTTTTA
>JAUNVD010000127.1 GCA_030537855.1 Tissierellia bacterium
ATCTACCAAGGTGATGATAACTTATATTATGAGCAAACTGGAAATTCTATTCATTGTCTTGAAAATATAGATGGCATACCCTCATACTGGACATATATTCGATTTAAAGATTTAGTAGATTTTAGGATAGGAAAAACACCTCCAAGAACTGCCTCAGAGTTTTGGGGAGACTACTTCCCATGGGTATCAATTACAGATATGATTCCTAATCAAGAAGTTTATTCAACAATAGAAAAGTTGTCTGAGGATGGTAAGTTGCTTTTGAAAGATAAGGTTTCTCCTAAAGGAACTCTTATTATGAGTTTTAAATTAACAGTAGGAAGAGTTTCTATACTTGGAATGGATTCTACCCACAATGAAGCCATTATTTCCGTTTTTCCACATTATGATAAAAATAATATTTTGCGAGATTACTTATTTAAGTTACTTCCTATTATATCAATGAGTGGAGAAACAAAAAAAGCTATCAAGGGTCTGACATTGAATTCTAAGAGCATGGGAGACATGCTTATTCCTTTAACTAATTTTGCGGAGCAAACAAGAATTGTCAACCGTCTAGACTTAATCGAAGAACAAATAGATAAGTTGTAAATTAAATTGATTTTTAGTTGATTATTTCTGTCTACTGATAGAAAGTAAAGTATATAGTGCGGTGGAATTTCTATCAAAATTTTAGATGGGAGTTAAATCAATGAAAAGCTTTATACTTTATTTACAAAAAGAAAACTTAAGTGAAAACACAATACGATCTTACACATACGGAATTAATTACTATCTTTCCAATTACGAGCTTAAATTAGAAGATCTTCTAGAATACAAGGGTTACCTAATAGAAAATTATAAACCAAAAACGGTTAATCTAAGAATTCAGAGCATCAATAAGTATCTAGATTATATCCGAAAAGATGATTTAAAATTGCAATATGTCAAGATACAGCAAAAATCTTTTTTAGAAGATGTCATTAGTCATGCAGACTATCTGTTTCTAAAACGAAAATTGAAGAAAGATAATAACATAAAATGGTATTTTGTTGTTTGGTATTTAGGTGCAACAGGAGCAAGAGTTAGTGAGTTAATCAATTTAAAGGTAGAACATGTTGAAGTTGGCTATTTCGATATCTATTCTAAAGGAGGGAAAATCAGAAGACTTTATATTCCTAAAAAACTTGGAGATGAAACAACTATTTGGTTAAAGAGTGAAAATAGGCATTCTGGTTATCTTTTTCTAAATAAATTTTCTCAACCAATAACAGCAAGAGGAATTGCTCAGCAGCTAAAAAATTATGCTGAAAAGTACGGTCTTAATACAGATGTTGTCTACCCTCATTCTTTTAGGCATTTATTTGCTAAGAATTTTCTAGATAAATACAATGATATTGCTTTGTTAGCTGATTTGATGGGACATGAAAGTATTGAAACGACAAGGATTTATCTAAGGAGAACTTCATCAGAACAACAGAAAATAGTGGATAAGGTCGTAACTTGGTAAAAGAGGCACGGGTATTAGTTAACCCGTGTCTTTAATAGGCTTATTTGTTCTAAAAACTTATATTATGAGAACA
>JAUNVD010000055.1 GCA_030537855.1 Tissierellia bacterium
TCTCGGAAAAAGAAAGTCAAGGGCATCGATGGGTGTTTTTAAAAGAAGAAAAAAATGCTAAAATACTGTCGAAAAGGGTAAACATATATAGTAGAATCTATATGTATTATTTTGATGGGAATTGAAAGTGGGTTATAATAATGAAGAAGGTACTAGTAACAGGTGGTATTGGGTACATCGGTTCTCATACTGTGATTGAGCTAATTAATGCCGGTTTTCATCCGGTCATTATGGATAATCTATACAATAGTAAGATTGATGTATTATTCCGATTAGAAAAAATATGTGGTAAAAAATTAACCTTCTACGAGATTGACCTACGAGAAAAAGAAAAAACAAATGAAATGTTCCTAAAAGAACATTTTGACGCAGTTATACATTTTGCAGGATTAAAGGCTGTAGGAGAATCTGTAGAAAAACCATTGCTTTACTTTGATAATAATGTTCATGGTACAATAAAACTTCTTGAAGTTATGGAAGAAAATCAATGTAAGTCTATAATATTTAGTTCATCGGCAACAGTATATGGCGATCTAAATCCAGTACCATTTCAAGAAGATATGCCGACGGGGGTAACGAACCCCTACGGCCGCACAAAACTTATGATTGAAGAAATGTTAGAGGATATGTACGCGGCTGATGAAAATTGGCGAATCGTATTGCTTCGTTATTTTAATCCAGTTGGCGCCCATGAATCCGGTTTTATTGGAGAAGATCCTAGAGATATTCCACAAAATCTCATGCCATATATTGCAAAAGTGGCATCTGGTGAATTGAAGGAATTGTCTATTTTTGGGGATGATTATAATACGCCGGATGGTACAGCGATCCGCGATTATATTCATGTCGTAGATTTAGCAAAAGCTCATGTAAAAGCTTTGGGGGTTGCATTAAAGGAAGAGAGCTTTTTTGAAAAGATTAATGTTGGTAGTTCTAATGGTTACTCTGTGATGGATATGGTAAAAGCCTTTGAAAAAGCAAATGATCTAACGGTAGATTATCAGATTACACCGCGACGAGCTGGAGATATACCAGAAATGCGGGCTGATATTGAGAAAGCAAAGGTCATTTTGAAATGGCAACCTGAAAAATCTTTGGAAGATATGTGCAAAGATATATGGAGATGGGAAAGTCGATCTCGTACTTAGGAAATTTATGGGAGTGCATTATGGAAATTAAAAAAGCGATAATACCAGTGGCGGGTTTTGGTACGAGAATGTTCCCTTTAACAAAGACGATACCAAAAGAAATGTTACCGGTTTATAATCGACCAGCTATACAATATATTATAGAGGAAGCCGTCGATTCTGGTATTGAAAAGATTTTACTCATTACCAGAGGTGATAAGGATTCGATTGAAGATCATTTTGATATTCAAAATCATTGGCTGAATCGACTTTCTGGCAAACAGAAAGATGAAGAGCATCGAATCCGTTGCATTCTCGATCGTTGTAATATTTTTTATAAAAGACAAGGAGAAATTAAAGGTTTAGGTCATGCGATTTTACAAGGAGCATCCTTTGTCGACGATGAATATTTTGCAGTATTACTAGGCGATGATGTCATTTATGATGAAGACCCTTGTATTGGTCAATTAATACGAGTTTTTGAAAAATATCAGAGCTCTATTATCGGTACGAAGCGAGTTTCAAAAAATGAAGTATTTAAATACGGCGTGATTGACGGGGTAGAAAAAGAAAAAGGAATTACTCAAATCCATGAAATTATTGAAAAACCATCGGTTGAAGCAACGAAAAATAATTTAGTCACCCAAGGACGTTATATATTATCACCGAAAATTTTTGAGATTTTAAAAAAAATAAAACCTGGAGTCGATGATGAGATTCAGTTGACCGATGCTTTAGATCAATTGGCAAAAAAAGAAAGTATGTATTCTTACGAATTCAAAGGAAAAAGGTATGATTTAGGAAATGAACTAGGAATTTTAAAAGCATTTATTGAGTTTGCCTTACGAGATAGGACAAACAGAGAACAAACTAAAAATTACTTAAAAGAATTGCATGAAAAGCATTACGAAATTTAAAAAAAGCAGCCAAGGGCTGCTTTTAATTGTTTTGTTGCCTTTTGTTCAGGATATTTCAAATACATCGCGTCCTATTAAAACTTGAATTTAAGAGCTTGCTTTTAAAAAGAACTGATGTCTGAGACATAATTTAACGGATCATTTTTTCCTTAAATTATTATTTCTTACTATAGAGCATTTGAATATTCCACAAATATAATATTCAAGGGGTATAATTGGGTGGTTACTCTTTTTTTTGGAGTTCTTCTGTATTTCAATATTAATGGTATAAGGTGAAAATTTATTGTTATTAAAATAGATATATTCATGGTAATATTAACGGGATTAGCATACATTCTTTCTTTAGAATATAACAGTATATTCCAAGTTTTATATTTGGAGCCTTACTGTTTATTCAAGAATTTGACATAAGCTTGACGTAATTCTACGGCACATTCTTCAGCTTTGCGAGGGTTTCCTGCTGCCCATGCACCCGTTTCTGAAGATGCATTCCATTTAATACTATTTTCACTTCGTAAAGGTGGAAAAAATTTAACGTGGAATAAATAATAATTCTCAACATCTTTGTATTTATCACAATTGACTGGAGAATTATATATACACATCATATATGGAAACTTCTTGTTGAAAAGGTGATCAAAAGCCCCAGTGGTTTGTTTTATGATATCTGAAAAAGAGAAAATAATATCTTTATTAAAATCCGAAAAAGAGAAAATATCTGATTTAGGAAAGATGTAAACACCATAGGGATACTCACTAAAGAAAGGGATAAATGCTATGAAATGATTATTTTCGTATACAATTCGATCTTTAAAGTCGATCTCTTCTTTTCGAATTTTATTGAACAAATTCTCCCCAGTTTTATAGTAGTACTTTCTTCCATTTTCTAGTTCTGTTCGGATTCTTAAAGGGATTTTAGAATAGGCGTAAATTTGACCATGAGGATGGGGCATAGTGACACCAACTTCTTTCCCTCGATTCTCAAAAGGCATAATATATTTTATTTTTTGATCTTTCCTCAAAAAATTATAGCGATCTATCCATAAGTTAACTAATTCTTCAATATGATCAATAGGTAACTGCCAAATTGAAGCATTATGGTCGGGAGAATAAAGTATGACATCACATTTGCCGTAGGAAGGAACAGTCTTATAAAAATCACTGCCTACTTGATCTGGCTTTTGTGGATTTATTTTCAAAACAGGAAAATCGTTATCGTAAATATATACACGATAATTTTCGGGTACTTTTTTTGAACCTGGACAAAACGGACACCAATCTTTCGGCATATCTGGCCTTTTATTTCGGCTTCCTGATACCATTGTCCAATCATCAAGTAGTGGATTGTATCTTAATTCAGCCATATTATCATCCTTTCAATCTTGAATATTTAGTATTATAACAACAATATGAAATATGATGATTAGGATATTTATTTTATCACTAGCAAAACATAAGCTATGTTTTATGGTTGTTAAATTAAGCGTAGATTTTCTAAAATAATGATATTTTAATTATAATATAGATTCTGATATGGGGCAAGTTAATTACATTGTGCATTTCAAATGTTAAATTAAGTAAATGAAAGTTAACAAGATTCGATATGATATGAAATTATTTTATTGTAAGGTAATAATCATTGATATCATTAAAATGTGGATGTTATTCAATTATTCTTAAATTCTGTTGTTTCTAATATCAATAAGTAGTGGGTAAATTGACAGGATAAATGAAAGTAATTGTTCCAAAAGTAATAGGATGCTTATTTATAATTCTATCGATGATATATACTAAGATATTAGTGCAATATTCTATGGAGAATTGATCACTATTCATTGGAGAATCAATATATAACGATACATTATCTACATTCTATTAAATCCTAAAACACAATATTTTAAATTTATCAAAATTGATTATAACACAAATCCTATCGTGAAAGTTATAAAAGTTTATAAAACAAAAAAGAGGACTAAAAACAAATAGGTCTGAGTTTAAAGATTAATATATAAGATCAATATAAGTTATCATAATATATTTTGACATAAATTTAATTGAAGTAATATTATAGGAAATAAATAATATTAAAATATTTTCTTCAGAAAAGCTTGGAAAGCGAACAATGTTCTAACAAAAAGCAAAAGTAGGTTTTGTATTTATATGCTTTGAAGACGCGGTTACAATAAAGAAGCCATAATTTAGATATTAACGATACTTAATAAATACTTACCAAAAATTATATAATATAGAATTGATCCTGTTAATTAAAAATCATATAATAAATTTAGATATACTTTAGGGAAAGATTAAAATTTTTCGATAGACATGATTTAAATATGAAAGTACTTTTTAGACAAATTTAAAAATATGAATACTATTATTTTATATATACTTATAAATATCATTGTATCCATTATTGTATATTAAAATTATATGTAATAAAAATAAACAGTATTAGACTTTACTATTATTGCGATATTTTTTAATTGCGTAAGCCATTACTTTATATCAATAAAAATTGTTTTAGCACTATCGAAATAATAAGATAAAAGATATAAAAACAATTGATTTTATTTTGTTGGATCAATAATAATCATAGAGAAGTTCTATAAGACTTAAAAGTAGGAGACAAAGACAAGATATTGAATGTTAGTGATGGATCATCGAGTTTATTAAAGGTTTTTTAATCGTGGAATCTCGATTCTCGAAACTTTATTCTTACCTAACATTTATTTCTAAAAATATTTTAAATAAATATAAGCAAAAGAGGAAGTTGTCCTTTTAGAAACGATTAAAGGGCAAAAATATAAATTGATAGTTAAAACGATGAATTATTCTAAAATTTTAAAAACTCAGGTAATATACATTCAGAAGATACCGTTATTTTCTAATGAAAAAGAATATAAACTCTCATTCTGTACTATAAATCAATATAAAGGATATTTATATGAATAGAATGAGCTGTTTATTTTAATGAATAAGAAAGAAGTTAGAATGTAAAAGAAGAAGTTCTCCATAGAATTTCTCTTTCAAAAAGATGGATATACTATTAATTCATTTGTTTATATCGACTTTAACTCAAGATTACAGAAAAATTTGATTTAATGCAGTTTGTGTTAATAAAATGTATGAATATATATGAAATCAGAAAGTAATAGTACCTTCATTCCTGGTAAGGGACGAAGGTACTACTGTAGACCTGTTTAATAGAAAACATATATTCTATTTCAAATGAAATTACACATAAATCTTGACATATTTACAACGCATGGATATCAAGGATTAGAATTTATAAATAATATTTTGATGATATACTGTTTAATTAAGTTTGATCAAGAAAATAGCTCATCTTCATCTTCATCTGTTGCTGAATCAAAAATAGTGATGGCGTTCTTTCCTATTTGAAGACAACTATTGCATAATTCAGCTAGTGAAACATCGTCTTTTAGAGATGCAGCTTCTATGATCATGGGAATATTTACACCTGTAATTACCTCATAATCTTGAGTATCCAATGAGAGTTCAGCGGCAACATTAAATGGGCTACCTCCGAATAAATCAACTAAAAAAACTAATTGTTCGCAATCTAGTTGTGATATTTTCTGTTGATATTTTTTACGAATGTCATCGGGACCTTCTCCTGGTAGAAACTCGATTGTAGCGATATTATTCTGGGTCCCGACAATCATTTCTGCTGAGGCTAAAAGTTCAGTTGCAGATTTACCATGTGTACATATAATTATTCCGATCATTATTTCCTCCTTTTACTAAAATATTAGTTAATGTTATAATTAATTAATAGCTGTATTCATAAAAAGCACAGGTGAAATTATGAAAAAAAATATTCCATTATATCAAATGATCTATAATGATCTTTTAAAAAAAATAAAAGACAATTATTATCCAATTGGTAGTGTTATCCCTACAGAATTTGAATTAGCAGAAAAATATCAGGTCAGTCGTCCTACTGTTCGCAGAGCTATTGGATTACTTGCCGATAGTGGTTATGTGCAGAGAAAAAAACGTGAAGGTACAAAAGTAATTAATCGTAAGATTCCTCAAAGTTTTACTCATGTTATCCAGAGTTATAACCAGGAAATGGAGCAGAAAGGTTTAATTCCCAAAACCAATGTGCTCGGATTCTCCATAGAAAATGCATCAACAGAAGTAGCTGATGCACTAGATATTGAAGTAGCTGCAAAAGTATATAAACTTATACGTTTACGTTTTACAAATGATGCACCAATAGTTATAGTAACAACATATCTTCCAGAAAAGCTATTGCCTGGATTGAATAAATATGATTTTAGAAAAGAATCTCTTTATGATACATTAGAAAACTATAATATTTTTATAGAGCATATAAAAAGAACCTTGAATGTTACTGGTGCAGATCAATTAACTTCTGCTTTGTTAGATATCGGCGAAGGTGATCCTATATTTCGATTTCACTCCATAGGTTATGCGCGAAATGGATTAGCGGTTGAGTACTCAATATCAATGTATCGTGGAGATTTGAATTCTTTTATATTCGAGTTGAATAACTAGAATTACCAGTAAATTTTTGGGGTCGCGATCATAATGCTTCCTTTTCCCTTTAAGGTAATGGTCTCGTTAGGTAGCAATAAACCACTTTTCCCTTGTTCCATCGTAATATTTCTATAAATTATACGGCCAAAGAGCACGGAGATAATCGATGCTATAGAATTTTTATTGGTGTATTCAACATAATCTTTAATATCAATTTTTCGAAGAGAATATTCTTTTCCTTCATAGGTATAATTAGAGAAATCCTCTCGTACTACAGACTTATTAATGATTAAATTTCGTAAGGCTTCTTCTAATTGGAGAGGTCTTTTTTTATTATGAACATCAACACGATCATAATCGTAGAATCGAAAGGTTGTGTCATTTGCTTGCTGAATTTCATAAACTAATGAGCCCGGGGTGAGGGCGTGTAAAGTTCCAGCATGAATAGTGATTAAATCATTTTTTCGCACCTCTACATATTCAACAAATTCCTCATACTTGCCGTTCTTAGACAATTTTTTTATTTGTTCTTTATTCAAATGTTTCTTTGAACCGCCAATAATTTGGTGGTTTGAAGGTTCCGTTAAAAAATACCATGATTCTGTTTTTCCATAAGGATAAGAACTATATTTTTGAGCATCATCATCTGTGGGATGGACTTGTATACTCAAAGGTTGATCGGCGCCAGTAAAGGATATTATTAATGGATAGGGACCTTCTTTAAGACCGAATAAAGTTGGATTAGTTTTTATAACTGAACCAATGGATTTTCCCTTATACACGCCGTTTTCAATAATAGTATTAATTTCATCGATGGATGAAAAGCTATATACAGATCCGACCGAATCGGAGGTAGCTCCATAGTCAATAAGACGAGGAGTACCCCATATACGGTCTTTACTTATTGATTTCAATACAAACATTTAAAATACTCCAACAATAACTCCTGCAGTAATAAGGACGGTCAGTATCAAAATAACTCTCGTTGCTCCAACTTGTTTCTTTGATATTAAATACCAAGCAAGCATAACTATAGAAAGAGGCAAAATGCCTGGGAAAATACTGTCTAATACATTCTGTAAAGGCTGAGTTTCAGTACCCATGGGTATCATCAATTGAGAAGTTAAAGCGATATTAGAGGCTGCAAGTCCACCAATTACTGTGACACCTAGAACATTAAATGCATCTGTAATTCTTTTGGCATCTTCTCCAATAATTACATCGATTGCATTAACTCCTAAACGATATCCACTTCTAAAAGACAAATAGGAGATCATAGGTCCAATGATACCATAAGATAAGATATAAAATATAGGGCCTAAAGGATTACCGCCAGCCGCAAGTCCCATACCTATGGATAATAGAACGGGAACTATTATACCTTGTATAATAGAATCTCCAATTCCCGCGATAGGACCCATTAATGTGGTCTTGATATTTACTGGCATTTCTTCTGGAACATCATGTCCTAATGCTATTTCTTCCTCTAAGGAGGTTACAATTCCATTGATAATTTGCCCTGTTTGTGGTTCGGTGTTATAGAATTGAGAGTGTCGCACTAAAAAACGTCGCATCGCTTCTGGATTATCTCCATAATATTTTTTAGCGAATGGAAGGAATGCAAATGCCCATGAATGTCCTTGTATCTTTTCGTAGCTCATGGATGAAAGGTGAGTACAACCCCATCTTCTCCAAATTTGATTCAATTCTTTTTTTGTCAATTTGTTTTCTTGTTCATTTTTAATGTTTGCGATATTTTCATTCATAATATCCTCCTAGAATAAATCGTCGTCTTCATAAACTTCAATATCAGCTTCCGTAGAAGAAGTAGAGCCATATGTTTGTTTCTCGGTGATAACGATACCACCTTTTGATGCCATATAATATAGATATGCGATCATGGCTGCAATGAAAACCAGCGCGATCATACCTATATTCATAAATGATATTAAAGCAAACCCTCCGAAAAAGAAAATAAATAAAGCTTTATCTTTTAGAACAATATTCATTAACATGGCGATTCCTAATGCCGGTAATACGCCGCCTAAAACAGAAATAATATGTGTTATAGTTTCTGGCGTACGTTGTAAGAGAGCCTCTACTAAACCTTGACCGTAATAGATTGCAAGGAAAATTGGCACTGCACGGATTAAGAAAGTGGTAATTTGAGGGTAGATTAAATGATTTTTTACAATGTCATTGGTTCTTAGTTCCTCGGCTGCACTTTGTGCTCTGCGATTCCAAAATGAATAAAGTGCCATTCTTGTATTGTAGAAAATCAATCCGAAAGTTTGCCCAATAAGAACGGATAAGGTTACTGCAATTGCTGGATCTTTTGTTGTTGCCATTGCCAGTCCTATACCTCCGTAGGATGCATATGTTATTTCGCTATTTGTGGCGCCACCAGTAGAAAGGTTTGCGATAAAAACACCTTGTACAGCTAATCCACAGAGTACACCAGCTTGAACATCTCCAAAAACTAGGCCTACCAATAATCCTGCCACAAGTGGGCGTCCCATAATATAAAAACCTCCCGACATTCCAAACAACCAAGGGGTTTCAATCGCTCCTAAATAGCAGAAAATTCCCGTCAATAGTGCGGGTAGAAATAAATTGTCCATAGGTCCTCCTTTTATATAGTATTATTTACATTGAATCATATTTCTTTTTCATTGTTGACCAAGATTTTTTATCATCATCTGGCAATAATTGAAAATATACGGTTTCACCATTTTTTTCAAGTGTCTCAAAAGCTTCATAATCTTTTTCATCAATTGCTACAGTTCTACCTAAAACTTTTGTACCTTCTCTTGTGTTCATTGGACCTATATTAATAGGTTGTCCAAACTTAAATCCAGCTTCGGATAATTCTGCAAAATATTGAGGTGAATCTGAAATTACAAAAAAATTATTTTTTGATTCGATTGCCTGACTAAGTTTTTCAATTGCAATATCAACTGGATATACTCCAAGTTTTAAATTCGCTGCTGCAGCTTTTAGAACTTTTTTTCGTAGTGGATTTGCAGCAACTGCATCACTAACTACTAAAATACCTTGAACAGGTCTTGCTTTTGACCACCTAGTTGTAGTTTGTCCATGAATTAACCGATCATCGATCCTGAATAATGTAATAGCCATAGCTCCTCCTAATAACGTTTTCTTTTTTTATTGTAATTACATATACCTATATACAACTAGATTATAAGATGATAATAAAAAAATGTCAATACATAATACGATAAATTCTTACAAATTATCGGTTGACAAGGATTTCATATACATATATAATAAAATATGTAATTACATATACTGAAAAATCATTAATTTTAAGGAGATTAAAATGGATTATAGCATTAAACAATTAGCAAAATTTATAGATCATACAAACTTAAAAGCAGATGCGTCTGTAGAAGATATTAAAAAGTTATGTCAAGAAGCTAAAAAGTATGGTTTTAAGATGGTAGCAATTAATCAAGTGCAAACGTCTTTATGTCGCGATGAACTAAAAGATACCGATGTTAATGTTGGTGCTGCAATTGCGTTTCCCTTAGGACAAACTTCAATCAGTGCGAAACTTTATGAAACGGAAGATGCAATTAATAATGGTGCGGATGAGATTGACTATGTAATTAATATTACCGAAGTTAAAAATGGTAATTTTAATTACATTGAGGAAGAAATGAAAAAAATGGTTGCGCTTTGCAGGCGAAGAGATGTTATATGTAAAGTTATTTTTGAGAATTGTTATTTAGAGAAAGAAGAGATAAGAAAATTAGCGGAAATTGCCAAAGATGTTAAACCAGATTTTATTAAAACGTCAACTGGATTTGGACCTTCTGGAGCAACTTTTGAAGATGTTAAGCTCATGCTGGAAGTTGTGGGTGACGAAGTGAAGGTGAAAGCCGCAGGCGGCATTCGAACTATGGAAGATTTCCTAAAATATGTAGAAATTGGTGTTGGTCGAATTGGTACTAGTTCGGGAATTAAAATCATTGACAAGTTAATAGAAAATAATAATTAAAGAGATAAGAGATGCTTTAAAGCATCTCTTTCATTTTGTAATTTCACTTAATATATCTCTTCTTTGTAACATTTGCTGAATATTTTTAA
>JAUNVD010000128.1 GCA_030537855.1 Tissierellia bacterium
AAGGAGAGAGGATTTGGAAGATTTTCAATCAGGACTTGATTTTATTCTAGATATTATAAAACCTCGATGGGTTGCAGAAATATTGTATTGTCTAGAGGAAGATAGTAGTTCTTTTAGCCATCTTCTTGAGGCGATTCCCTTTCTAAACCGAACAGAACTTAATCGGAAGCTCCATTTTTTAATGGAACGGGGAGTGATTATTAAATCCATGGAAAACCATCGGTCTTCTTATCGCCTTACAAAATTAGGAAAAGACTTAGTCCATATTTTTCATCATTTTGTAGATTTAGCAGAATACCATCATAAAAAGATGGCTTAAAAAATCTATTATGTTTACTGAATTAGAAGTTGAAGATAGGAAGGGAAACCTTCCTATTTTTACGTCTACATTTCTATAATTTTTTAATATTTTTAAATAATATCATCTAAATATATTATTTTTTATTTATGAATCATGTTATACGTGGTGATAGGTTTTTTTATTCTTTTGTTCTCTATATTGAACGTATATTTCATTTTACTAAAGCGTATAAATGTTCTTATAATAAAAAATCTATACTTAATAATGCGAAATAATTGTAAAATCTTGAAAAATTCGTTATACTTTAAGTATGTCGTGTTGTTACGAAAGGAGAGAGTTATGAAAAAAGACATAGCAATAAAGAAAAAAGCTCGTAAAGTTCCTCATACTTATGTCATATTAATTGGTTTGGTACTTGTTATATCCTTACTATCATATATCGTACCTGCTAGTACTTATGATATGATGGAAGTAAATGGTCGTACTGTTGTAGACCCTGACACTTTCCATTATGTGGAGCGTACCCCGGTAACACCTATGCAATTTTTAACCGCAGTTCCACGTGGTCTTCATGAAGCTGCAGAAATCTCATTTTTTATATTTATTCTTGGTGGGGCTTTCCATATTATTAATGCCACTGGAGCCATGGAGGTTGGAGTTGGAAATTTAGCTAAGAAACTGGAAAATGTTCCCACAGTTTTAATTCCTACTTTTATAGTGTTTTTCTCTATACTAGGAGGAACCATAGGAATGAGTGAGGAGACGATTGTTTTCGTTCCCATTGGCCTGATCCTGGCACGGAGCCTCGGTTTTGATGCCATTGTTGGGACATCTATTATTTTCTTAGGTGCAGCCGTTGGTTTTAACTCTGGGTTTATGAATCCTTTTACAGTAGGAGTTGCCCAAACCATTGCTGAGTTAGAGTTATTCTCAGCTATTGGTTTCCGACTTATTATTTGGGCCGTGTTTAATGTAGCTACCATACTTTATATTACTCGTTATGCAAAAAAGGTTCGTGCAAATCCTGAAAGTTCTTATGTTTATGAATTAGAACAAAGAGAAAAGGGACAAATGTTAGATTTAACTTCTATCCCTACTCTTACAAATGTTCATAAAATCGTTGTTGCGATTTTTGTTGCAGGTCTTGTATTTATTGTATATGGAGTGTTTAAACTTGGTTTCTATATTACAGAAATCGCGTCTATCTTCCTAGCCATTGCCTTTTTCTCAGGGGTTGCTGCGAAAATA
>JAUNVD010000008.1:0-6434 GCA_030537855.1 Tissierellia bacterium
TCTTGTAAGTCCTCGTTGTTCTCGCCACATGGTCTCTAAAATTTCATACTCATTTGTGGATAAAGTAAATTTTGGCTTATCCATTATAATACACCTCCTTAGCATTTATTATGTTATTATATATGATAACATAATAAACTATATATGGAAAGAATATATATAAATAATTATAGTACATGAATAAAACATAATAAAAAAACAAAGAAAGAACTAAAATACGGTTTTTTCTTTGTTTTTTATTAATAGTATATCGTTAACTTCTTTACATTTTAGTTTTTAAACCCAAATAGTTTTTTATTGACACTTGTAGCATATGAGAAAAATTGATGCCTTCTGCTTCTGCAGCATCATTTAACCATTTTGGAATGGTTAAAGTTTTTTTAATGGATTTTTGCTCTATCTTATCTCTAACTAAAGGCATCCACACGTCCACAAGACTTACAAATTGTTTATCTTCTGTTTTCAGAAAGGGACTACTTGCTTTAGGGATAGCTATCCCCCTCTTTTCACGATCATATAAGATTAATCCTAAAACATCCTTTGCATTATCTAAAGCTTCTTCTAAGGTTTTTCCGTCAGTAAAGCAATCTTCTATATCCGGAAAGTCAACATAATAAACACTGTCCTCATAAGTAATAATACATGGAAAAATATATTTATCGTTCATACCTTACCTCCTTTATGAGGTTTTGGGGCTAAAATTTTAGCCCCGTTAATTTCTCAATTTTTTCATTGTACCAGTAGGAATATCCTTTTTAGTACATTTAATTGGACAACTAGAACCATCCTTTGTCCATATTTCATGAGACCCGGTAGTTCTAAAAAGTGTCCAACCATTATTTTTGAGAGTTTTTACAACCTCTTTATAAATGTACTCCTTTTTATGTTTATTTTGAGTATTTAATCTAGATGAAAGATCTATAATACTATAGTATACGTATATATAACACGTGTAAACAGTATAATAAATAATTCTGCTTAATTTAAAGAATATTTATAATATCCTTCATAAGCATTACTAAGTTATTATCTGTAACATTAACAGATATTATCTGACCATTGTCAAAATAAATGTGAACTTGTTCAAATTTTACTTCCTTATAAATCTCATAATATATTTTATTAATTTCAGGAATTGCTAATTTTAGTATGTCTTCAAATAGATTAATAAAATCATATTTATCTAAATATTTGGTTTTCATCATAATACACTTCTTTCGTTATTAAGATAAATTCATTTCCTGCCTGGCACTCTCCTTTCAGATAGCACTTAACATTTTATATATTCTCACCTCGATAGAATTTGACCCTTATTAATCATAATGATAGCAAAATCATAAGATATCCATATTCAGGAGGTTTATTATGAAAGAGAGAGAAAGAAAAAAGATTGGCTTTCTTTTAGGTATTTTTGTTTTACTATGTTTCATATTTATGATTGGGTTTCAATATGATAAATCTTATAAAATCACAGGGAGAGAAGATATTGTAAAAGCTTTAAATTCTATGCATGATGGAGATTCTTATACAGAAAAGGATATTTATACATACCATAAATCTAAGGATAGGATTGACCTTCTATATAAAAACAATACCTATAAAGACTATTATGTTTTTTGTATTTTAAAAAAGAATAAATATTTTAAGGATCGTTATGAAGTTCTTTTTGAGAAAAAAATCTTTATAAAGATGCCCAATGTCATATGTTCCATTTTACCAATAAGGATAAATCCTATTTTGTGTTATATGGATTAGGCTTTAATCTCAATACTTATAACACAATAGGGGAAAGGACAAAGGATGAATTGACCTTTTATAATTTTGATTCTCTCTCCGGGAATCTCATGAAAGTATTTGAGTCCAATGGAAATACACAGTATTTCTTTAATTCTTTTGAGACGAAAGAAGAACGGGAAGCTTTTCTGGAAGAGGAAAACTTTAAAGATTTAAATGCTGATCAAATACATGTAAAAGAAATAGATATGACAAACTTTCTTTTTGATATGTCATAATCTATACTCTATATTTAAAATTGAGGATAGGAATATTTCAATAATATATCTATCCATATGAAAAAACCGGTAAGATTTCCTACCGGTTTTTTCTATTCTTTTTCAATACCCTTCGATTAATCTAAGGTTACTCCATGGATTTCTTCTGCAATTCTTGTTAATGCATCCACGGTACGAACCCCTGGAGTGATTTCTGATAGTTTTACACGAATAAAGCTATTATTTTTCACAGCGTCCACATCTTTTAGCATGGGATTTGCTTTAATTTTTTCCACTTTTGCATCAAAGTCATCGGTATTTCTAATACTTACTCCATAATCTACGACAATAATGGATTCAGGATTTCCTGCCACAATTTCTTCCCAACTAGCATTTCCCCAAGTTTGGTCAGAGCCTTTACCAGCTAAAATATTTTTACAGCCAATAAGATTAAGGACATTTGTTGTATATCCTTCAAATACAGTAAATGGTTGTTCGTCTTCAGAGTCAAAAACAAAAATAGATTTTTCCGGTAAATCTTTTATTTTTTCTTTTACTTTTTCTAATTTTTCTTTTTGAGATGCTACAAGCTTTTCAGCATTTTCTTCTTTGCCAAAGATTTTTCCATACATAAGTAAATCTTCAAAGTTCATTTCCAAATCAGCATCTGCTTCTTTAAAGGA
This sequence comes from Tissierellia bacterium, assembly GCA_030537855.1. GTDB lineage: Bacteria > Bacillota > Clostridia > Tissierellales > Peptoniphilaceae > JAUNVD01. The sequence continues at coordinate 2,675 of JAUNVD010000008.1, forward strand.
ATTAGGGATAAAGATAGGAACACCTTCTCCTGTAATCTTATCATGTTCAATTCCTCTTTTCGTAAAAGGAACGGGCCAACCTGTTGCAAAATCAGGTTCTTTTGACATAAAGACTTCATAAGAAGGCCATTTGTCAGAAAGGACCTCTACTTTGTCATACGCATCCTTTAATTCTGGTAAAATGTCTTCTTCTAAAAATGCAGTTCCAACCATTTGGTCCTCAAGTCCTAAGGCCAACATCATTTCTGTGGTAGCCATGGACATTGAAATAGCTTTTTTTGGAGCTTCTTCTACAGAAAAGTCCACATCAGTTCCTTCGAAATTTTCTTTCCATGAAACAGGATAACCAGATTCTTCCTTGTCATCTTTGGCTTCTTCTTGGTTATTTACTGTAGCATTGTTCCCATTTTCCTTATTGTTACCATCAGCTGGTTGATTTCCTCCATTACCACCACATCCACTAAGTAATAATACTAGTGACAATAAGAGTATGAGGATACTTTGTCTTTTTTTCATAATCTTTCTCCTTTAATAATATATTATAAATTCCGGTTCATAAAGAACGCGATAATTTACATCGTAAACTTTTTTTAATAAAGATTCTGTTAGAACCTCTTTTGGTTCACCTTGAGCAAAGATATTTCCATCTTTAAGTATAATTACTTCATCACAATACCTAGCACATAAACTTAAATCATGTAAGGAAACAATAACGGGACCTGTAAAGGCTTTTAAAATCTCCATAAACTCAATTTTGTATTTAATATCCAAATGATTGGTAGGTTCGTCTAATAGAATTAGATCCGGTTCTGTGGCAAAGATTTTTGCCATCATCACCCTTTGTAATTCTCCACCAGATAAGGTTTCCAGTTTTCGGTATCGGTACTTTGTTAAACTTAAGTCTTCTAGTACTTTGTTGATAATTTTCTCATCACTTTCATCATATTTATCAAAGAGTCCTTTATGTGGGTATCTTCCCATAAGTACCACATCTTCTACTTCTAAATTAGGATCCACACCTTCATGGAATTGGGTGAGGACAGAAACTATTTTTGAATACTCCTTATTTTTATACTTGGAGATATCTTTTCCATCTATATAAATAGATTTTTTAGAAGGAAGTTCTCGATATAAATGTTTTAAAAATGTAGTTTTTCCTGAACCATTGGGACCAATAATTCCAGTCATTTTATTATCTTCAAATATTATTTGGTCTATGGAAAGAATTTTCTTTTGTCCTACTTGGTATTTTAAGTCTTTTATTTCAATCTTCATGAAATATTCCTCGTTTTACTTAGTATCCGTATGAAAATAGGAGCTCCTACCAGTCCGGTAATAACACCAATAGGTAATTCATTGGGGGTAAAAATAGTTCTGGCAATGGTGTCTGTTATCATTAATGTAATGCCTCCTAAAAAGGCACCAAATAATAATAAATGTTTATGCTTTACTCCTACAAACCTTCTTGTTAAATGGGGAATGATTAAACCGATGAAGCCAATAACTCCTACTTTTGCCACTAAAATTCCAATGGAAAAGGAACTTATGAGGATGATTAAGATTTGGAATTTCTGAATATTTAATCCCAATTCCACAGCTCCTTTTGTTCCTAATAATAAAAGATCCAATTCCTTTATGATAAATCCACATATTAGGGCCAACAATAGAAAAGCCAAAAGTGGAAAAATCAAATCTTGGTAATGAATACCAGATAAGCTTCCTGTAGTCCAAAACATGGCTGAACGTACTTGTGCTTCATTTTTAGATGAATAAACCATAAAGGTGGTGGCTGCAGTAAAAAAGGCATTGATCCCCATCCCCATTAAAACCAGTCGTACAGGATCTCTACTTTTTCCTTGTAGTCCAAGAACCAATGCTGTTGCCAACCATGCTCCAGTAAAGGCACCAACATATACATTATAGGCTCCAAAAAAAGAGAACCAATGGAGGATAATCGCCGAGACAGCTCCTGCTGAAGCCCCTGCTGAAATTCCAAGAACATAAGGTTCCGCTAAGGGATTTTTCGTAATCGTTTGCATTAATATACCTACAAAGGACAAAATCCCACCACCAAGAAATGCCATAAGTAAACGGGGAATCCGAATTTGAAAAAGAATCATTTGAGAGGTATTTCCTGAGGTCATTTGAAAACTATTTTGATAAAATTCTTTTAGTGCCGTACTAATATCTTGAAAGCTTAAGGGAACAGACCCAAACCCTAGGCACAAAATAAGTATTCCAATAGATATAAAAAGAAAAAACGCTATTTTGCCAATAAACTTCATAATACTCCTTGCTCTCGATAATAGTTATCTTTATTAACATTACTAATGTAACACATATGAGAATTATAGTCAATTCCTTTACAAAAAAAGCGAGTTGAGAACTCGCTTTTCACTATTATTTTTTCTTTTTATTGTAATAGTATAGGATTCCCCCTACCAGTATGAATACAATAATGACTACAGGTAGTTTTGGAATTTTCACTTGTTCTACACCTTTTTCATATTCGGCACGATGACCCATTCCATCCTCTACAACAGCAGATTGAACTTCTAAATCAGGATCAAAGTGATACTCTCCTTTATCGTCTACCTTTCCTTTTTCTAATTCATTACCGTCTTTATCATAGAGGGTCACTTCCATTCTTGGTGAAAATCCTCCTCCATCATATTCTGCTTTTAAAACACCTGGTTCTTCTAATGTTAAATTAAGCCCATGGGCTAAGACATGAAATGGAATACTACATAATAATAGTAATGTTGTTATAAAAATTAACTTTTTTTTCATGATACACCTCTTATGCGATCCAATCAGGTTTTGCTTTTTCCATAAATTGTACAGCAGCTCCTGTTAAAATACCTTCTACTAAGACCAATGGCAAATGACCTATGGCTACGATTTTTACAACTGAAAAGTCTCCTGCTGCAAATCGGGCATCTGTTAATGCTAAAATAATGATTAAAATAATCACGGTCATAATCACTGATAGGCCTCCAATAATTCCACCTTTCACAAAGGAATTGGAAAAGGAAATTTTCTTGTATAAGATATAAGATATTAGAGCTGGTATAAATAAAAGAACTGTATTTGCTCCTAAGGATGATATCCCTCCATGTTTAAAGAGCAAGGCCTGTAATAACAGGGCGGGGAAAAAGGCCAAAGCGGCCTTCCTCCCTAATATAATTCCTATCAAACCACAAAGTAGAGGGTGAACAGAAGTTGGTGGTACTGGAATGGAAATTAAGGATACTGCGAAAAAAGTTCCTGCCGATAAAGCAATTTTTGGAACATCATCATCTTCCATATTTTTAGCACCATAAGCCATACCTGCCACAGATAGGGCATAGGTACTGGCTACCATTGCTGGGCTAAGTACACCATCAGCTAAATGCATAAAATCCCCCTTTTTAAAGATTACTTGCCATTAATGATCGTGACCATGTCCTTTGATTTCTTGTTTTGGCAATACTTCAACTTCATCTTTGTCAAATACTTGCATATTGGATTCTGATGGGTCATGTTCTAGTACAAGTGCATATTCTCCATCTTCCTCAATAACAAAGTTAATATGTCCATGTTCTGGATTCATCTCTAAAGTATAAAGATAATCAGGTTGTGCTGTAAAGGTACCTTCTTGTTTTACTTCTTCCTTATCTTCAATAACCATTAAATGACTGGCATGATGTTCTAAATCCTTAATATTTTCTCCTAATTTCACAACACCTAAATCCATCGTTTCATCTTCACAAGGACCAAA
>JAUNVD010000008.1:6534-11924 GCA_030537855.1 Tissierellia bacterium
CCACATCCTACCATGGCAAATACTACAAAAATAGTAAGTACCATTAAAAATAAACTTCTTTTTTTCATTTTTTCCTCCTTAAAATGATTTAACTTATTTATGTTAAGAAATCTTAACATCAAATTATAAATGAATATATTTCATTGCCTCTTTCGGGCTTCTTGGTTTGACTTTATGATCTTTGAATAATTGATAAAGAACAGGTTCTTGTAAATCTGTTTCTCTATATATTCTTTCTGTACTCATAACCTCCATAGTTTCTCCATGGGCAATAATTCTTCCGTCTTTTAAAAGAATCACATCATCAGCCCATTCGTAGGTTAAATCTACATCATGGGTAGAAAACAATAAAGTTTTACCTTCTTTCACCCATTGATCCAACTGTTCCTTGAAATAGGTAATAGCAACACCATCTAACCCAGAAAAAGGTTCATCACATAAGATGATTGAAGGATTTAATACTGAAACACCGGCAATGGCCACTTTTTTCTTTTGTCCTAAACTCATATCATAGGGTGGATATTCTAAAAGAGGAGTAATATTTAAAGAATTAGATATTTCTTGAATCCTTCGTTTTTTTTCTTCTTCTTCCACATGATAATTATCAAGACCAAATTCAATATCTTTGTAGGCAGTAATAGAAAATAGTTGATGATCTGGATAATCAAATAAAAATCCTACCATCTTTCGAATTTCTCTTAGATTCTTTTTTTCCACAGAAAGACCTAAAACTTCTACAGAACCTTCCTGTGGTAAAAAAGTTCCATTTAAATGGTATAATAATGTGGATTTCCCACTACCATTTAATCCTAAAAGTGCTGTTTTTCTACCTTTTCTTATATGTATATTTATATCCTTTAGACCTTTTCTGCCATTAGGATAGATATAACTTAAATGTTCGATTTTACATGCCATATTTCATCTTCCCATCTATTTGTAAAATAATTGTTATTAAAAATATATAAATGATAAGTCTCAAGATTAACTCTTTTTTTAGGGAAAGACCACTATGACTTTCTCCTTGAAATCCACGGGAAACCATAGCAGTATAAACTCGCTCTCCATGGGTACTACTTTTTAGGAAAAATCCTCCAATCCATTCTCCAAAAATTTGAACAGCTGAAAGTCCACGTCGCTCTAAGATCCCTCGACTTATTAACGCCCGATTCCCTTTTTTTACATCTTGATGAATCATATGAAAGTACCGAAAAGTCAAACTTAATATCCGATTAAAAAAAGATGGTAGTCCTAAATTTAATAGTCCATCTACTAAATAAAGGGCAGAATGTAAATCCACTACAGTTCCTAAAGCAATGGAAGAAAGCCCAACTTTACTAATCATCATAAGATAAAAGGATAAATCACTAGAATCTTTGTTAATAAAATAGCGTATAAAAGGTGGTATCGCCATTAAGAGGATAAACGGTAGTACTGGAGTTAACAAAGGAAAAATATTTATCTTCTTTCTTTTATAAATAGAATAAGAAATCACAAAAAAGGCAACAATACCTAAAATCACCCAAGATCTTATAAAAGAAATAAAGAATAGTAGTAAAAAAATATTTAAAATTGTAATAGATGAATGTTTGTCTTTTTCGTTTTTTTTCATAAAGAACCTTTCAAAAAAAACTCTGGCAGAGCCAGAGTTTACGAACAAAATTTCAGTCTATGACCCGTAGATTCTGAAAAATTAAAGGTATCTGACTTAAATCCTTATGGATTATCACAGTGACGGCATCGTTTAAGATTTACACTTAATTCCCTTATTTATAAATTTATAATACCTGAAAAAAATCCAAAAGTCAATAATAGGTATGACTTCAATTTATATTAAATTTTAAGAGTAATTTTAATAATGATAAAATTTATCAATGACGATCGGAAATTTCCACCCCAATTACTCCCCCTATCACTAATATTAAAGAAAGAAAGACCTGAAAAGTGGCAGGTTCTTTTAAAATTAGTATCCCAGCAATTACAGAAATTACAGGAACAAGATTTCCAAGAACTGCTAGTTTTGCCAAAGGGATATACATAAATGCCACATTCATAAAGAAAAAAGATACAATGGTGGAAAGTATGGCCAAGTATAGGACTCCAATGATTACTTCAGGGTATAAATAGGAAAAAAGTTCTTGAATATCCCATTGAGCTTCTTGAAAACCTAGGGTGAAGTAAAAGATAAAGCCTACAAGGAACATACAAAAAGTTCGTTCAAAAGCTGTAAAAGTATCTCCAGCATAACGAGAAATCACATTATATCCCATGGCACAAAGGACGGCCATAGATAAAAAGAGGATACCTTTCATCGAAACTCGTCCCCCTGTATTTTCTTCGATTACTAAAAGTAAAACACCGGCAATGGAAACAAGACTGAAAAAAACCTGTTTTTTTGTAGGATATTCTTTTAAGAATAATGCACCTCCCCCTAAAGTTATAATAGGAATTAATGCAATCATAATAGAGGAAAAACCAGATGTTGTATAAAGGAGACCATAGGATTCGCCAATAAAATATCCTAATGGTTGGCATAAAATAATTCCTGCTAAAATATGAAGAGGCTTCCCTTTCAAATTTATTTTTTGTTTCCCAAAGATTAATAGTAGTACCATACCAATAAAAGCTATAAGGAAACGATAGGCCAATAAAATCATAGGTGGAATTCCTGTATTTAAAGCAATTTTAGCAAATAAAAAACTAAGCCCAAATATAATATTACTAAGGATAGCCCCATAAAGTGCTTTTTTTTCCATAAAAACCTCCTAAAACATAAGAAAAGATACTGCTACAAGTATTTGAAACAGTATCTTTACCCTTTACCTTTGTTTTCTTATTTCCGGTATGGGAATAAAGGTAAATATAAATCCTAAAATAATCACCGGTATAATCCAAACAAAGGATTGGACAGCAAGGGGAAAATATTCCTCAAATGCTTCCATTACATTTACTCCCAATGGTTTGGATAATAAAAGAAAGACTGTAGGTAAAAATGCTCCTAAAACAGCACCAATTTGGGTAGACCGTTTTTGAAAATGTTGAGTAAATAAATTAACAAAAATTAGTACAATAGCTACAGGATAAAGTGCAGAAAGTATAGGTGCAGAAATTGCCACAATAGAATCTACACCACGAATGGCAAAGTATCCTGAAAACAAGGAAGATATCACCACTAACACCTTGTATGGAATTTTATGCTGAAAGAGATCTTCAAAAAAAGTTCCCACTGTTGCCGTTAACCCAATAGCTGTTGTTAAACAAGCAAGTCCCATGGCAAGAGACATAAATAAAGTACCAGCTGTTCCTAAAAGACTTTTTGAACAATAGATTAATAAATCAACACGACCCATTTCCCCTAAAGCCATTCCTGATGCTGTTGCTCCCATATAAAGAATCCCACCATAGATTATGGAAAGTCCGATAGAAGCAATAATTGAAGCAGAAATGGTATGTTTCATTAAATGATGTTCTTCTTGGATACCTTTTAGCCGATATCCTTCGATAATGACAGAGGTAAAGACTAGTGCAGCAATGGCATCCATGGTTTGGTATCCTTCTACAAAACTTCGTCCAAATACCTCAGTTTCTCCTAAGGTAGCAGGTACGCCCAATGGAGAAAATATAGCTTTCACAATAATAATACATAAAGTAAATAAAAGTGCAGGTGTAAGAATGGTACCTAAACGATCAATCATCGTTCCTGGACTTAGTACAAAAAATAATACTAAACCAAAAAATATGATGGAAGTAAGAAGAGGAGATAATCCTGGGAATAATGCTCCTTCTAAAATTTCATGTGTTGTAGCTGCTGTACGTGGAATAGCAAGTCCTGGGCCAATAGAAAGTATTACTAATGTACCAAATAAAATGGCAAAGGGACGACTAATATTTTTTCCAATATCATAAATGGAGCCTCCTGTTTTTGCAGTTGCAATAACAGCAAGCATTACAAGTCCAACTCCTGTTGCTAAAAATCCAAGCATTGCAGGAATCCACGCATCTCCCATTTGAAGCCCTAAGGTAGGAGGAAAAATAAGATTTCCTGCTCCAAAAAACATGGAGAATAGGGCAAAACCTGATATTAGTATATCTCTATTTCGTTTCATCATTCTCTCCTCTCTAAAATTTGTAAATATCATATCATAGCCAGGAAGTCCTTTCCATAGTAAAAGGATATTTCAAAGAGGAATTTCTATCTTTTACATTTCTATTTTTCTTTTTAAAATATTTATTCCTATCGATGAAATAAAAAAGATTGAATTTTTATTCCATGGTATAATCGTTTTAGGAGGTTGTCATGGATATTTTATTAATTGAAGACGATTCTACCATTGGATATGTTTTAGATGAATATTTTCAAGGAAAAGCTAAGCTTCATATTTGTACTTCTCTAGAAGAAACCATGGATTTAGATATAAAAGATTTTGATTTTATTATTTTAGATATTAATTTAGGAGAAGATTCTGGATTAGAGTATTTAATATGTAAGAAGTTTTCATAAGATACCGATTTTAATATTAACTGTTAGAAATCAGGAAGAAGATATTTTAAAAGCCTTTCGATATGGCGCGGATGATTACTTAACGAAACCTTTTTCACTTCCTGTTTTAGATGCAAGAATAAATAGTATTCTTCGACGAACAAATCCTGTAGAAGAATCTATCATTCTTTCAAACATATCCCTTTATCCAAAAAATAAGACAGTAATAATAAAGGACAAGCCTTTACCATTAGGGCCATTAGAATATACATTATTAGAGCTTTTATTAAGAAATCGTGGCCTTACCATTCCAAGAGAAACCTGTATGGAAACTCTTTGGTCTAAGGAAGGGAAAGATATCAATGACAATACCTTATCTGTGTTGGTGAAACGATTACGAGAAAAATTAGGCTCTACAGGTCAATCTATTACAACGATTCGAGGGATTGGATATCGTTGGGAGGATGATTATGGTAAATAAAAAAACTTTTATACTTTACCCCTTTTTTTCGTTCATTGGAATTTTAGTTATTTGCCTCTATAATCCTATTTTTGATTATATAACCTTAGCGCAAATATTGGGATGGATTTTGTTTCTAGAAGGAGTTCGATTTTTAGAAATAAAGAAAAGAGAGAAAAAATGGGAAGAGGATCAAGAGGAGTTACTTCATCTTATGGAAGATATTGATGGAGATGTGGAAGAATATAAACTTCATTATCATTATTTAGGACCATTACGAGATGAAATTCAAAAATACTTAGTTGAAAAACGAGAAGGAAAAAAAGAATCGGAAAGACAAAAAAGTACCATAAAGATAAATATGGAAAATATGGCACATCAAATAAAAACTTCCATTACCGGTTCTTTACTACTTTTAGATTTAATGGAAATAGAAGACCGAAAAGAATATCG
>JAUNVD010000008.1:12024-45352 GCA_030537855.1 Tissierellia bacterium
AAGAAAATGAGATCTATCAAAATATATCCATCGAAAATCAGGGATATATGATTCCTAGGGAAAAGCAAAATAAAATATTCGAAAGATTTTATAAGCTGGATCCAAAATCCAAAGGATTTGGCATTGGACTTCCTATGGCAAAAGTTATTATGGAAGAACATGGAGGTAAGATTTTTGTAGAAAGTGACGAGGATAAAACTACTTTTCATTTACGATTTTATAAATAAAGAGCAGGTTCCCCTGCTCTTTTTAAGATATTTCACGAATGGTATCCATTATATTTTCAGATAGAATTTCTTTCATTCCATTTTTAATGGAAAGCCAAATTCCAAGGACACTTCCTCCAATGACAGGTAGAAGATAGAAAAAGTTTAAATGAAGAAAAACTTCCCATGGAGTAAAGATAAATTGTTTTCTCCAACATTGAAATAGGATACCTCCAATTAAGGAAAGGATGTAAAGGATGAAAACATATACAATAATTTGTCGTCTTTCATAAAGAATCATCTTCTTTAATTGTGAACTGGTCATTCCTACACTTTTTAGTAAGGCAAATTCCTTTTTTCTTCCTTGTAAATTTCCATGGAAAGAGGAATAAGCATTGGATATTCCAATCATTAAAAAAATCAGTTGAATCCCAATTCCTAAGAATAATTCATTTCGTTTTATTTCTTTCTCCATTCCTTCTTGTAAAAGTTCATTTGTAAGGGTACGGTCAGAAGAAGGAATATATTTATTTAAAATTTCCTTAAAGGAATTGGTCACTTCCAGTATTTTATTTCTTGTGGTTTGAATAGCTATATGATATAGAAATGAATCTTCTTCATCTATCCTTCTTTGTTCAAACCAATGTTCTAAAGATTCAATGGTTGTAAAAAGAGAAACTTCCCGAGAAGAAATTGGTTCTAAATCATAGGGGAAGGTATGGATCATTCCCTGAATGGGAATTTCTTCCATAGGTGCTTTTATATGATTACGTAGTATAACCTCACTAGTTTCTTCCTTAAACATAGGAATATAGGACCTTTGAGAATAAGGTGTAGAAACTGTATTTTCTGGAGTTTGATTTAGTAATAGAAAATCAGAATCTTCTAATTCTAGGTTATGTTCTTTTCCAATTCTATAAAAATCATCTTTTTCCAAACCATAAACCATGACATAGGGATTGTCAAAATTAAAGGAATGATTCTGATACCCATGGAGAAAAAGATTAGATAGTTTTCCCTTATTATCATTGACATAAAATTTAGCAGAAGCTGTTATATACATATGTTTTTTCTCTTTTATTGTCTTATTTATATCTTGATAAAATTCTATAGGAAGAGGATCTTTGGTCCAAATTGTAGCTGATATATTATATTTTGATGGAAAGGTATTATATTTTGTATTTAAAGTTCTCCAAGATTGATGAATGGCTAAAACACTAAAAGACATAATTACAATGGTCATGGCTACTATAATACCCCAATAGGTTTTTCGATAGGTTTTTAAATAATCCTTCCCTAAGTTTATTTCAATCTTTCCCTTTAATGATTTTCTCCCTCGTTTTTGTTTTTGATTAGAATAAGGTTTTAAAGCTTCCATAGGACTAAGTTTTGCAGTTTTACGTGCAGGTCCTAAGGCGGAAATGGTAATGGCCAACATGGAAAGAATGAAGATAATAAGAATGGGCTTTATAGACGGGGAAATAAGTTGTAAAGGATAGGAATTATTTATTTGTCCCTCTAACTTTTCAAACACTTGGTAACTATGTTTGTTATTTAACCACATAATAAATATTAGTCCATTGGCTAAAAGATAGGACATAAGAATTCCTAAAAGAATGGGCCATTTACTTAAAAAATAAATTTTTCTCAATACCATGGATCGTATTTGTTCCCTTGTCATTCCTGAGGTTTTTAATAAGCCGATTTCATTGATATCTCTTGTATTCCAAACTTGAAAAGCATTTCGTATCATATAGGCAAAGAGTAAGATTAAAAGGAAAAACCCAATAGAAGTTTCAATCCATGTATCGATAACAGATTTTGGAGGAATAAGTCCACCGGGAAAGACAAAATAATGTTCTAAAAGAACGGTATTGTAACTTAATCTTCCAGTATCTTCTGCTATTTTAGGATCAATGGAAAATTCTGATAAAAAACGATTTGTCTCCTGATAGGTTTCCCTTATATTTTTATACCAAATCCTAATATTTATTCCACTTTCCCCTTCATATACATCCTTAGTCTTTGTACTTGGTAAAATGGAATAAAAGTAGGGTTTTTCAAAGCTATAACTACCTGGATCGATAACACCTACAATTTTGTAATCCTCTTGATGAATAGAAAGGTGATCTCCAAGGTTTAAATGATGATTATTTAAATACTGTTTTTCCACAAGAATTTCTTTTTCTTCTGTTGGATAATTTCCAGATACTAGGGTAAAGGGTTTTTCTTCCCAATATTTTCTTTCTTCTTGTACAAAGATTCCTTTTTGTCCTTGGATGGTTATCTTTTGAAATTTACTAATACCAATATCTTTCACCTTTTTATTATTTCTTAATGCTTTTTCCATACCAGGTTCTATTTCAGAGAACTCTACTTGATGACTTCCAAAAGAATGAAGTGCAAATTTTAATTCGGCGATACTGTTTTCGTACATAATAAAGACAACAGTCCCTAGTAAGAGAACGGCCATAAAAATGGAAGTTTTAATAACTTGAGAATTTTTCTTATGTTTTACAAAGGCAGAAGCTAATTCGTTGATAATATTCACAATATCACCATTCCTTTTCCAAATGGCCATCTACCATTTTAAAGGTTTTTTCACAAGTAAGGGCCACTTTTTCATCATGGGTGATTAATAAAATCGTTGCTTGAAATCTTTGATTAATCATTTCAAATAAAGCCATTAATTCATCTGTATTTTGCCGATCTAAATTTCCTGTAGGCTCATCAGCTAATATAATAGCAGGTTTTGTAACTAATGACCTTGCAATGGCAACCCTTTGTTGCTCTCCACCAGAAAGTTCATTGGGATAACGATGGATTTTATTTTCAATCCCAAGGGTATGGATAATTTCATGAAAATAGGAAGACTTGTCTTTTCGGCCATCTAATAATAAGGGAAGAAGAATATTTTTTTCCACAGTAATATTGGGAATTAAATTGAAAAATTGATAGATAATTCCTATATTACGACGACGAAAAATCGTTAAATCCTTTTCTTTTAAAGAAGTAATATCTGTGTCTTGAATTTTCACAACTCCCTTTGTAGGCTTATCCACCCCTCCAATCATATGTAGTAATGTGGACTTTCCAGAGCCACTGGCGCCAATGATACTAAAAAAATCACCTTTTTCCATAGAAAAACTAACATCGTTAACAGCAATAACTTCTACAGCACCAGGATAAATTTTTGTAATATGCTCTACGTCTAAAAGTTTCATAAGCTACCTCCTTGCCCTTAGTATATAAATAATAAGTGACATTAAAGTGACAGGAAAATAATACTTGGCGAAGATCCCCTTATAAAAACAAACTACCTTTAAGATTTTCCAAAAAAGGATTCTCTTAAAGGTAGTATTTATTCTTATAAAATGATTCTTAATTTTCTTTTCGAATCAAGTAATCAAAGGCACCTAGAGCTGCAGTTGCACCACTTCCCATAGAAATGACGATTTGCTTATAAGCAGAATTTGTACAATCTCCAGCAGCAAATACTCCAGGCATAGAAGTTGCTCCATGATCATCTACAATAATCTCCCCACGAGGATTCATTTCTAGGATATCTTTTAAAAATCCTGTATTAGGTACTAAGCCAATTTGGACAAAAACTCCTTGAACTTCTAATTTTGTTTCATCCCCACTATCACGGTCTATATAGGTTAATCCATTTACAGAATCAGTCCCTGTAATCTCTGTGGTTTGGACATTAGTTTTTACAGTAACATTTGGTAAGGCAAAAAGTCTGTCTTGAAGAATTTTATCAGCTTTTAACTCAGGTAAAAATTCTAGTACTGTAACATTTTTTACAATACCTGCTAGATCAATAGCTGCTTCGATTCCTGAGTTTCCTCCACCAATTACTGCTAAGTCTTTTCCTTTAAACAATGGACCGTCACAATGTGGACAATATGCTACACCCTTATTTTTAAATTCAGCTTCTCCAGGGGCACCAATATTTCTCCAGCCTGCACCGGTAGCTATAATTACAGTTTTAGCTGCAATTTCAGCTCCACTTTCTAGAACTACGACAAGTCCATCTTCTGTTTCTTTAATAGTGGAAACATTTTGATTTTCAAAGATGTCCACATTATATTCCAATACATGTTCTTTTACTTGATCCATAAGTTTTGGACCCTCTGTATACTTGGTTCCAATCACATTTTCGATACCAAGGGTTTCTTTTACTTGACCACCAAATTCTTTGGCAACAATACCGGTACGAATTCCCTTTCTTGCTGCATATATTGCTGCACTGGCTCCTGCTGGTCCACCACCTACAACTAATACATCAAAGGGATCTAAGTTCTCGAAGACAGAAGTATCTACAGAAACTCCAAGTTTTGTTAAAATAGCATCTAAACTTGACCGTCCTCCTAAGAACTCTTCATCATTTAAATAAACTGTTGGTACAGCCATAATACCCTTGGCCTCTACAATATCTTGGTACATACCACCTTCTACCATAGTATGACTGATATTAGGATTTAGTACAGACATAATATTTAATGCCTGTACAACATCAGGACAATTGTGGCAAGATAAACTAACATATGTTTTAAAGGCTAGTTTATCTTTTATACTTTTTATACGCTTAACTTCTTCTTCAGATATTTTTGGTGGGTTTCCTCCAACTTGAAGAAGTGCTAGTACAAAGGAAGTAAATTCATGACCTAATGGAACACCTGCAAAGGCGATACCACTTTCAAAATCTTCTCTTTCAATGGAAAAAGAAGGTGTCATTTCTAAAGTTTCTTCAACAACAGAAATTTTATCAGTCATGGCAGCTATTTCTTCCACAAAATCCCTAACTTCTTTGGAATTTTTATCCTCAGATACAGAAAGTTTAATAATAATATTAGATTTTAGTAATTCTAAATATTGTTTTAATTGATCTTTAATTGTTTTATCTAAGCTCATCATATCACCTTATATCTTTCCAACTAGATCTAAACTAGGTGTTAAAGTTTCTGCTCCTTCTTTCCACTTAGCAGGACATACCTCTCCAGGATGTTTACGAATATACTGTGCAGCTTTTACCTTGTCTAGTAAATCCTCAGCATTTCTACCAATACCATCAGCATTAATTTCTATAGTTTGTATCACTCCATCAGGATCAAGGATAAAAGTTCCCCTTTGTGACAAACCAGTTTTTTCATCAAGGACATCAAACATAACAGATAGCTCTTGATTTGCATCAGAAATCATTGGATATTCAATGTTTTTAATAGCATCTGAATGGTCATGCCATGCCTTGTGTACAAAATGAGTGTCTGTGGAAACAGAATATACTTCTACACCTAATCCCTTTAAAGTTTCGTATTGACCTTGTAAATCTTCTAATTCTGTAGGACATACAAAACTAAAATCTGCTGGATAGAAGCATAATACACTCCAATGACCTTTAAGATCTTCTTCTGTTATTTCAATAAACTCACTCTTATAATATGCATTTACTTTAAATTCTTCTACTTTTTTTCCAATTAATGACATAATAACTCCTTTTATTTATATTTATAATAAGTTACAACAATCACTTATTTGATACCCATTTTCAGTAAAACTATACAAAGGAAAAGATAAAATTGAGAAAAATCTATAAATATTTTATAAACTTATAAAATACTAACACAGTATTATGAAAAAATAGAAAATCTATAAGAATTATTTAAAAAATAGATGTCATTTAAAAAAAGAAGATCGAAGAGAAAGGAATTTTTCCTTATAGAAAAAAGATGTTGAAAACAACATCTTTTATCAAACTTCTCTTTTATAATATTTTTTCCATTCCCAAAGAAGTCCTCCTAGTACTGAGAGAAAGGGGCCAATAAAGATCCCCCAAAATCCAAAAAATATAAGTGAGAGGGTGCTAATGATAAAGGTAACCCAAGGACTTACACCAATAGTTTTTCCAAGGAATATAGGTTCTAACAAAGGTGGTCCAAAAAAAATCAATAGATATAGGACAAAAATTTTTATAGCCATTGGAGAATTCCCTTGGAAATAATAATAACCTGTCCAAGGAATCATAACCATTCCTGCTCCCAGTACTGGTAAGAAATCTAGTAAAGAAATTCCTAAAGCAATGAGCCAAGGGTATGGTATTTTAAAAATCATAAGACCTATTCCCAACAATACAAAGGATAGTAGGAAAAGAAGGAATCTAGTTTTTAAAGTTTTTAAGAATCGATCTACTAATACCTTTATAAATTCCAAACCATTCATAGAATCTCCTTTAGTAGTCATGGTATAAATTGTCTAGTACCAATGTAGCTCCAATGGAAAGAAGCTCATCGTCTCCTTCTACATAATAAACCTTTCCTCCATTCATTCGTTCTCCTTGAATATGGGAAACAATAGTTTCTTTGTCCATGAGGAAAAAATTTAATTCATTAATTTTTCCCTTCATGGTATATATTGTTTCCTTTCCTTTAAAGAGTAAATCGGGAATGGTATAGTCTCGTCCTTCTTCAACGGTAAAGATTTTATTTCCTTGGTATAGTAAAAAATCATATTTCGAACCAGGAGAAGGTAATTTCTTTTCTAAAACAATAGGTTCTTTTTTCGGAGAGGTTAAAGTCACTTTATGGGGAAAACCGGCCCATCGATTCCAAAAATAATCTAAGGATTTTTCCATAAAATTACTTCCACCTTGATATTTCATGTTATCTTCTTCTTTTACAACGACCTTATAGTCGGAAAAAAACTGGAAATAACAGTAAATGGATCCTTTCATTTTTACCTCCCTAGGGCAAGTTTACCAATGTTTTTTAAGTAGGCAGAAATTCTTTCGTAATTTGAAAGCATCTTTTCATAAATCAATCCACTTTCTGGATCACAAATTCCACTTTTCATTCTTTCTAAATGGCGATTTCGGAAAAATGCTACATCCTTTTCTACAGATTCATCTATAGCACGCATAATGATTTTTCTTTGGCCCTTTTCATGTTCCTCTTCTAATGTTTCATATAATTGATCCATATAGGAATTTAAAAGCTCCATTTCTTCTTGACATTCACTGGAGTAGGTGAGTTCTCTTTCGTGAGAGATTTGAGAATATTCTGCAATGGATTTTGTATGGTCCCCTACTCTTTCTAAATCTCGAACAATTCTTAAGTATCCTGTAAAGTAAGAAGTAAGATGTTCGTCCATAGGACGTTTTAACACATCAATAATATATTTTGTAATATTAGAATTTAAATAATTTATAATTTCTTCATTGTGCAGAATTTGTTTATGTTTTTTCTCATCGTATTCATTAAAAATATCGATTGATAAGAAGAAATTTTCTTTGGCAACTTCTAGCATTCTAGTAGCTTCTGCTCGTACGTCTGTTAATATGATCATCGCATCTTGAGATTTTTTAAAATTAATATATTTTAAAGATAAATCTTCTAATTCTGGGTCAGTTCCTCGTATTAAATTTGTTGCAAGATTGGCCAATGAATTACTAAATGGCAGTAGTATAGCTGTAGTAAAAATATTAAATAAGGTATGCATATTTGCAATTTGAGCTGCTGGTAAATCCTTTGAAAACTTTAAAATAAATGCCTCAACAGGTATAAGGTTCGCAAGGATTAAAAAGACAATGGTTCCAATCACATTAAATAAAATGTGAACCACAGCTGTTCGCTTCCCATTTTTTGAACTTCCCATAGCAGATATTACAGAGTTTATACAAGTACCAATGTTAAATCCACAAATGATAAACATAGAAGCATGAAGTCCAATTAATCCTTTATTGGCGATGGCTTGTAGTATCCCTAGGGATGCAGAAGAAGATTGAATCACTGCAGTTACTAAAGCTCCAATAAATACACCTAAAACAGGATGGGTCATAGTGGTCATCCAGTGAACAAATGTGGGATTTTCTCGTAATGGACTCATGGAGGTGGACATTATTTCCATTCCCATAAATAAGAGTCCAAGGCCCATTAAGACCTCTCCAGAGTGTTTAATAGCATTTTTATTGGTAAATTTAAATAAAATAAAACCGATAAAAGCCATTACTGGTGCAGATTGTGTAATATTAAGGGCTACCAATTGTCCAGTAACGGTGGTACCAATATTAGCTCCCATAATAACCCCAACTGCTTGCTGTAAAGTCATAAGACCTGCATTTACAAAACCTACAGCCATAACTGTGGTGGCAGAACTACTTTGTATAATTGCAGTTACTACAAGTCCAACTACAATTCCCCTTCTTGTACTGGACGTAAGCCTGGCAATAATACTATGGAGTTTTTTCCCTGCCAAAAGTTCTAATCCGGTACTCATTAAATCCATACCAAATAAGAAAATGGCCAGTCCTCCAAGTAATGAAAACAAATATGATATTGACATATTCTCCTCCCTTTAAGTTCCTACTTTTATCATAACCTATCTGAAGAAATATTCAAATAAATTCACAGATTATTTCCAGATTCTTTAGAAAAAATTTTATAATGGTACGAAGGCTAGAAAAGAAAGTATATTTTATGTTCGTTATCCCTTTCATTGAAGGAGAGAGAAGAATATTATATAATGAAATAAGTATGAATAAGAAAAGGAGGTTGGCATGGATAAGACTTTAAAGAGAATTAACGAATTAGCTAGACTTTCTAAAGAACGTGAATTAACAGAGGAAGAGAAAGCGGAACAAGTAGAATTACGAAAGGAATATATTAAAAGCTTTCGAGCTGGTTTTCGCAATGTACTTTTAAACACAAAAGTTGTAGATGAAAAAGGAGATGATGTGACCCCAGAAGCATTGAAAAGAGCACAAAAGGAACATAAGGAGTAAAGGTATGCTTGTAAATAAAGTGCTAAAAGCTGGCAATTATGGTAAGAAAAATGAAGATAGAGAAAAAATTGCCTCATTGGCTGGTTATATTGGCTTATTGTCCAATGTACTTTTAGCAATTTTAAAAATTATTATAGGTTTTTTATCTGGATCAATTTCTGTATTAGCAGATGCGATAAATAATGTTATGGATTCAACTTCTTCGGTTATCACAATCATAGGAGTTAAAATGGCAGATTTACCTTCAGATGAGGATCATCCATATGGACATGGAAGGTTAGAGTATATTACAGCTTTAGCAGTTTCCTGTATTATTATAGTGGTAGGGGTTCAGTTTGTAAAAACTTCTTATGAACGTTTCCGAAATCCTACTCCAGTGGATTTTCATTGGACAAGTTTTTTTATTCTATTATGTTCGATTGGCGTTAAATTTGTTCAAAGTCGCTTTAATCACAAAGTTGGAGAAGCTATAAATTCAGCTCCTTTAAAGGCCACTTCAGCTGATTCTATGGGGGATGTTTTAGTTACTTCAGTTGTTATATTATCTTTACTAGTAGGGAGATTTACTACTTTTCCCATAGATGGATTGGCGGGTATCATTGTTTCTATATTTATTATATTTTCTGGCTTAAGTTTAATTCGAGAAACAACGTCAGCTTTAATTGGGGAAGCTCCTTCTGAAGAGTTTGTTCATGAGCTTCATTCTAGAATTTGTGAATTTCCCCATGTAATGAACTGTCATGATATTATTTTATCCAGTTATGGGCCAAAGAAAAATATTGTCGTAGTAGATGTAGAGTTTCCTTACCACCTTAGTTTAATTGAAGTTCATGAAATTGTAGATCAAATGGAGTTAGAACTTTCTAGAGATTTAGGAATACATTTGATTATACATGTTGATCCTGTTGGTCATGAAAGTGAAAATGAGAAATTAGCAGGGGAAATCTTAGACAAATGGATTCAATCGAATAAAGAATTAATTTCTTTTCACGATTTACGAATTTTACCATCAGGAGAACTTTTAGTAGATATTACAGCTCAAGGCCATTCTTTTAAAACGAGAGAAAGTAGATTGGCTTTAAGGGATTTGTGTACAGAAAAATTGAAAGCTCATTTCCCAGATAAGAAAATTCAAGTTCATATTGATTTACGATATTTTTAAAGAAGGGATGCTATGAAAATTTGTATTCTTGGGAATAATTCTCTTGCATGGGAATTAGCAGAAATCCTAGTAATTGAAGGGAATGAAGTGTTTTTAATTCATTCTACAGAAAAACCTGATTTTCCAAAGATATCCCATCGAAGATTATATGAGTATGTTTGGTCCTATGACCAAGATTTTAAATTAAAAGAACGATCTTGGACAGAAATAGATGTATGTGTAGCACTTACTGACAACGATGAAAAAAATATTTTACAAGGAAATATTTTAAAAAAGAGGGGAATTCAACAATTAGTGGTTTCTTTGGAAAACTATGAAACCTATTGTGAAATCGTTGAAAAGCAACATTCTTTCCAAATTGATATATGTATGAATGAAGCTGCTACAATGGCCAATACTGTGAATAAATTTATTGAAGAAGATGGTGCCATTCCTGGGGAAACCTTTTGGAATGGAGAGGTGGAAATTTGTCGACATACGATTTATTATGATCAAGGTCTTACAGACACTGCATTAAAAGATACAGATGAGTTGAAAGATTTAATTGCTATTTCGATTTATCGGAAGAATGAATTTTTTGTTCCCCAAGGAAGTACCATTTTAAGAAATGGAGATAAACTATATCTTATGGGAAGAAAAAAAGATATTTTAAGATTTAAAACGAAATTTCGAGATGGTGGAGAAGATAGAGATCGAAAGAAACTTTGGATCTTAAGTAATGGGAAAAGAGGAGAAGAGCTAGCAAAGGCTTTAATAGCAAAGGGTTATTCTATTAAACTAACCATTGATCAAAAGGAGCGATTAAAAGATTTAAGGATAAAACTTTCAGATGCCTTTGTGGATACAGGAACATTAACTAGTCTTTCTTTATATCAAGACGAAGAAGATACCTTTCATGGGGTTATATGTGCTACAGATAATGATGAAAATAATATTATTATGGGTCTTCTTGCTCACCATGCAGGAGGCCATCAAATTATGACGGTTATCTCAAATGCAGATTATGATGAAATGACAGAAGGGTTACCTATATCATTACCATTACGTCCACGTTTGGGAATATTAAATGATATTTTACGAAAGATTCGAGGCAAAGGAAGGATTTCCGTTCATCAAGTTCTAGGTGGAAATACAGAAGTTTTAGAAATGACCTTACAAAAGGATTCTCCTGGGATTGGATTTAGTTTAAAAAATTTAAAGTTACCTTATGGAGTGATTATTGGTAGCTTACAACGTAAGGATGGTAAAATTATTATCCCTGATGGTGAAACTATTTTAGAAGAGGATGATTGTTTAATTATATTTTGTTCTTCTGAAAAGAGAAAGGAGTTAATCGATTTACTGTATCGTGAACAACCATTAGGTTTTTTTACTGATGTATTTAATCTGTACTAGGAAGGAAATTATGAAAAAAATATTTGACAATGATTGGCAGCCTTTATTAAAAGAAGAAATGGAAAAACCTTACTATCAAGAATTAAGAAAGTTATTAGTGGAGGAATATAAAAATTATAGGATATTTCCCGATATGTATCATATCTTTCAAGCTTTGCATATTACATCTTATAAAGATGTAAAAGTGGTAATTTTAGGACAAGATCCTTATCATGGACCAGGGCAAGCTCATGGAATGGCTTTTTCTGTTAGACCTGGCGTTCCCCTTCCCCCTTCTTTACAAAATATTTATAAAGAATTACAAGATGATTTGGGAATACTACCAGCAAAAACTGGGTATTTATTATCATGGGCAAAAGAAGGAGTTTTACTCTTAAATACCACTTTAACCGTTCGTCAAAAATCTCCTATGAGTCATTCAAAAATAGGCTGGGAGATTTTTACTGATACAATTATCTCCATGATTGACCAAAAAGAAGATCCTGTGGTATTTATCCTTTGGGGTGGACATGCAAGGTCTAAAAAGAAATTACTTCACAATCCGAATCACTTAGTAATAGAATCTCCCCATCCCAGTCCTTTATCTGCCTATCGAGGATTCTTTGGTTCAAAGCCTTTTTCAAAAACAAATGAATTTTTAGTAGAACATGGACGAGATCCTATTAATTGGAATGTAATAGAAATGGAGGAAGTATGAATCCAATTGGAGTAGTAGAAACAAAACATATGATAGAAGATATACCAGCAGTACTTTTAAAACCAGAAGGTGAGGGACCTTTTCCCACTCTTATTTTCTATCATGGATGGACTTCGGATAAAGAAAACCAAAGATTTCGAGGACGAATTTTTGCCTCTTATGGGTGGCAAGTTCTCATTCCCGATGCACCTTATCATGGGGAACGAGGTCAATTAGATTATGAGGGAGAAGGTGTTGCTGAAGAGTACTTTTTTAAAGTGATTTTTCAAGAAATTAAGGAGTTTCCAAAACTTTTGAAATTCTTAGAAGAAGAGACAAAAATGAAAAAGAATACCCTTTGTTTAAGTGGACATTCAATGGGTGCTATTTTATCAGGAGGTGTATTAGCAAAATATCCAGATAAAATAACAAATGTTGTTGCATATAATGGTGCATGGGATTGGGAAAAGTTAAGACAAGATTGGGATGCAACCTTACCAGAAGAAGAACAGCAGGAATTAGAAAGATTAAATCCTCTTGCAAATCTTGATTCCTTAGTAAAGAAACGATTTTTACTTGCTAATGGAGAAGATGATAGTTCGGTAAATCCTATGTTACAAAAAGATTTTTATGAAAAGATGAAAGAAAAGGTAGGGGTAAAAGAGTATCAAACTTTTCTTACTTTTGAAGACACAGCTCATGTTACAACAACACAAATGATGGAAGAAGGGGTCTTGTTTTTAGAGAAATGGAAATAAAAAAGGTAAGCGACGCTTACCTTAAAATAACTTTCCCCAAGGAGCTACAGAATCTATGAAACCGAGGATAGCAGCACCAATTAATGCTCCAAAGATGGAAACATGAAAGTCTTTAACAATCATACCAGTAACATAAAGGACGATTGCTGCTACAAAAAAACCAGTTGATCCACGGCCTTTTGGGGAAGCTTTTAAATCTGTATACTTTAACAATGCCCAATCAATGAGACCGATAACAATCGCAGCAAATACAGCGGTGCCATAGCCACCGGATATCTTCATACCAGGAGTAATCCACGTGGCAATCAATAATGAAAGAGCAGATGCTAAAATTTTAAGTAGTAATTCCATAATTCCCTCCTTTTCTGTATGGCTTTTACTATATATACCCATTTGTTGTAGAGTTATTGATGAGAAAAATTAAAATTATGAAAAAGAGGTGAGGACTTGTATATTAAAGTAGAAGTATATATTCCTGAGGATTTTGTAATAAAATTAGCAAATGCATTAAATGAAAAAGATTTTTTAAAAGAGGGAAACTATGATTATGCCTTTGCAACCACAGAAGTAACAGGGTATTGGAGACCATTGGAAGAAGCCAGTCCTTACGAAGGAGAGATTGGTGTAGTTAGTAAACAAAAAGAAATAAAAATGGAATTTCGGATAAAAGAAGAGGATATGGAAGAGGTAAAGCGAACGATAAAAATGATTCATCCCTATGAAACACCGATGATAAATTATCTTAAAGTAATTGGAGATTAATCTTTATATTTACAAGATTTTGGAACCCTTCTAATCATAGAATTTGCTATTATAATATGTTTTAAAAATTGTCACGAGAAAAGGATGAAAAAACTAGGAAAAGATCTTGTAATATGGCATCTATTCCATAGGAGAACTAGAAAATAAAAATATATCATCGTCGAAAAAGATAAAGTATATTTCAATGAAAATAGGATGGCAAGATGTGATTCATGGATAGGATAAAGCTTTAGATCGTATCGAAATCTTTAGAAAAATATTAGATATCCTTTAACGGTACAATAGAGGAATTAAATATTTCCAATGATTAGCAATTTTAAGTATTTTTTGCAAAATAAAAAGCTGTTATAGAGTGAGATTTTCTATAACAGCTTCTTTTTATCGAAATGTAATAACACCATCAGTAATCTTATCAATAATCGCCAGAGATAATAAATCGTAGCCATTAGCACGAATTTGATCGCCACCTTTTTGGAATCCTTTTTCAATTCCAACCGTCAAACCACAAACTTCAGCTCCTGCTTGTTCAGCTACATCAATAAGACCTCTTAGTGCATTTCCTTCTGCTAAAAAGTCATCTAAGACTAATAAATGATCTCGAGAATCTAAGAATTGTTTAGATACGGTTACGGTATAATTCTTTTTATAAGTAAAAGATTCAATTTTTGAAGAATATACTTCGTCAGCAATATTAGCAGATTTTGCTTTTTTAGCAAATACCACTGGAATATTACCAAAGTATTTTGCAGTAATTACAGCAAGTGCAATACCTGAAGCTTCTATGGTAAGTATTTTGTTAATACCCTTTTCTTTAAAATGCTCATAAATTTCCTTTCCCATCATATCTAGAAACTCAACATCTAAACGATGATTTAAAAAGGAATCCACCTTAACAATATTACCTTCTTTGATTTCTCCGCTTTTTAAAATCTTTTCTTCTAACAGTTTCAAATCAATACCTCCCCATTTTTTGGAAAAATTCATTTTCAATCCCATTATAACATGTTTTTTAAAAGATAGGATAGGAAATACAAGGGCTCCATAGTAAAAATAATATATTTACGTTATAATAATGAAATAGGTTAGGGTATAAGTAAAAGATATGAAAATGTAGGAAATGTAAAGAGTTTTACATAAAAGAAGAAAAGAGGGTATTATGTTTGAACAATTAATGGAAAAAAGAAGAAGCATTCGTCATTTTACAGAGGAAGAAGTATCAAAAGAGGATTTAGAAAAAATATTGAAAGCTGGTTTATTAGCACCAACAGCTAAAAATAGAAAGCCTATTGACTTAATAGTAATTCAAGACAAGGAAATGTTAGAACAATTAAGTAAGATGAAAAAAACTGGAGGACAATTTTTAGCCAATTGTCCTGTAGGAATTGCTGTTGTAGGTAATACAGAAAAAGCAAAGGAAACATATGTAGAAGATGCTTCTATTGCTGCAACCTTTATCCAATTACAAGTGACAGACTTAGGATTAGGATCTTGTTGGGGAAATGTAATTGGTTCTTATCATGAAGATGGAAGAAGTACAGGAGAAGTGGTAAAAGAATTACTAAAATTACCAGACCATTATGAAGCTGTAGCCATTATAGGACTTGGTCATATTGGGAAAGAACCAGGGAATTTACCACCATTTAATTGGAAAGAGCAAGTCCATTACGAAAAGATGGAAGACTAGTAAATAGGAGGAATCTTCGTAAGAAAGGTAGGATGTATGGAACTGATTGGAAAAAATAAAGATGCTACCATTAAATTAGCACAATATTTAGGGCATCGTGCAAAACCAGGGGATATATTAGTTCTTGTTGGAGATCTTGGTGCTGGAAAAACTACTTTTACAAAAGAATTTGGAAAAGCATTAGGTTATTTAGGAATTATTACAAGCCCTACCTTTACCTTAATCAATGAATATATAGGGCCCATTCCACTGTATCATTTTGATACGTATCGTTTAGAAAATGTAGAAGATGTAGATGAACTTGGTTTTGACGATTATTTTTATGGCTCTGGAGTTTGTGTGATTGAATGGGGAGAAAGAATCGAAGAATATTTACCAGAAAATCGACTTCGTTTAGAAATTCAAATAGTAGAAGGAGAACAGCGTAAATTTATTTTAAAGGGAGAAGGATCTCGAGGGAAGGAATGGATGGAAGGGGTGGATCAACTTGAAAATACTTGGAATTGATACTTCTACGATGACCACCTCTTTAGCCATTATTGAGGATCATAGAATTTTAGGAGAGTATTCAGTAACAGGGGAGCTTAGTCATTCAGAACGAGTGATGGAAATGTTGGAAGAATTATTTGCAAAACATTCCTTTGAAGTAAAAGATATAGACCTTTTCGTTAGTGGTAAAGGCCCTGGATCCTTTACAGGACTTCGAATTGGAATTACCATTATTAAAACCTTAGCACAGGCCTTGAAAAAAGAAGGAATGGGAATTTCTACCTTAGCTGCCTTAGCCCATGGTTATCCAGGTGAAAAGCTTATAGTACCTATTTTAGATGCTAGAAGAGAAAGGGTATATACAGGTGCTTATCTTTGGGAAGATGGGGAACTTAAAAATATTATTCCAGACACAGTGATTTCTTGGAAAGATTGGGTGAAAGAACTAGATGGTCGAAGAGCCACGATTCTTGGCCCAGGGATTTCTACCTTTGAGGAAGAAATTAAAAAAGAATCTTTTTTAGAAATTGCACCATCTTCTTTCCATCAAGTAAGAGCTTCCCAATTATGTTTCTTAGGGCTAAGAGATTATGAAAAGGGAATTCGTCAGAATTTATATGAAATTACCCCGAATTATGTAAAAAAATCTCAAGCAGAACGAGAATGGGAAGGAAGACATCATGGTTAATATTCGTAGAGCAAAGCCAGAGGATTTGGAAGATATTTATCGTATTGAATGTTCTTCTTTTTCCACTCCTTGGTCGAAAAAAAGTATTATTTTGGAAATTGAAAATAACCAACTGGCCTATTATTATGTTGTGGAAGATTTTTTTCAAGTGGTAGGTTATGGTGGATTTTGGAAGATTGGGGAAGAAGCTCATATTGGAAATATTGCCATTGAACCAGAAAGTAGGAATCAAGGGTATGGAAAATTATTAATGAAAGCTCTTGTAGAAGAAGCAAAAGAGTTAGGAATTTCTGATATGACTTTAGAAGTTCGACCTAGTAACTTACCGGCTTTAAAATTATATGCAGACTTTGATTTTTATAAGGCAGGTGTACGAAAAGGATATTATACTGATACGAAAGAAGATGGATGGATTCTTTGGAAGGAGATTAAATGATTACATTAGGAATTGAATCTTCATGTGATGAAACTTCTGTAGCTGTGGTTCGAAATGGGCGAGAAGTTCTTTCTAATATTATTGCTACACAAATTGAAGTACATCAAAAATTTGGTGGAGTGGTACCGGAAATTGCTTCAAGAAAACATGTAGAGGCTTTTAATCCAGTACTAGATCAAGCTTTAGAAGAAGCAAATATAAGTTTAGAAGATATAGATATTATTGGAGCTACAAGGGGACCTGGGTTAATAGGTGCATTATTAGTAGGATTATCAGGTGCTAAGGCTCTATCTTTTGCTTTAAAAAAGCCATTTATAGGTGTAAATCATATGGATGGTCATGTATGTGCCAACTATTTATCCCATCCTGAACTAGAACCACCTTTTACTGGATTAATCGTATCAGGAGGACATACTTATCTTATTGATGTCACCGATTATACAACATTTGAACTTATCGGTAGAACCATTGACGATGCAGCAGGAGAAGCTTTTGATAAGGTGGCAAGAGCTATGGGAATTGGTTATCCAGGGGGACCAATTATTGACAAATTAAGTAAAAAGGGAAATCCAAAAGCTATGGAATTTCCTAGAATATGGTTAAAGAAAGAAGAATTCGATTTTTCTTTTTCTGGTTTAAAAACAGCAGTTATTAATGAATTAAACACCTTACATCAAAAAGGGATTTCTATTCCTGTAGAAGATGTTTGTGCATCTTTTCAACAAGCGGTTATTGATGTATTGGCAACAAAGACTATGGCATTAGCAAAGAAGAAAGGACGAGACACTATTGTTCTTTCTGGAGGAGTTTCTGCAAATTCTGGATTACGAGAAGAAATGGAAACACGATGTAAAAAAGAAGGATTAAAATTATATTATCCTGAGTTAAAATATTGTACCGACAATGGAGCGATGATTGCATCAGCTACTTATTATAATTACCAAAGTGGAAATTATGATACCTTAGGGATGGCAGAAGCTAATTTAGGATTAGAATAGGGAAAGAACATATGCTTTCCCTAAAAGTACCAATTTTTTAGAAGGTAGATATAATCGAGACAAATGATTTTTAGGCAAATTGTGGATAACTTATGTTTTTTCAAAGAATCCACAAAAGTTTTCCACATTACCCACAGATATATCCCCAGAAAAATGGCTTATTTTAGACTTTTCCCCAATTCTGTCCACATTATCCACAGTTTTAAAAAATATGTTCTGTGTATAAGGGATTGATTTATAGAAAAATATTTAACATATTTAAGGTTTTTTCTTTGTTCTTTTTTTAAAAGTAAGGTATAATGAAATTGAGTAATGCGGCTGTAGTTCAATGGTAGAATGTAAGCTTCCCAAGCTTAATACGCGAGTTCGATTCTCGTCAGCCGCTCCAAAATTTACCCGAAAGGGTTTTTTTTTATCATTTTGAGTATTTTGGTTGATCATACATACGAGGAGGGATGATTGTGAAAACTTTGTATACAGATGGAAAGTTTTATGTGGAAAAAGATTATTTTGTAGAAGGGATTTTAGTCGAAGGAGATAAAATCATTGCTATTGGGTCAAAAAAAGACCTAGAAAAAAATGCAGATACCATTGTTTCTTTAGAAGGAAATACTGTGATTCCTGGAATCA
This sequence comes from Tissierellia bacterium, assembly GCA_030537855.1. Taxonomy (GTDB): domain Bacteria; phylum Bacillota; class Clostridia; order Tissierellales; family Peptoniphilaceae; genus JAUNVD01. Next base: position 30,691 of record JAUNVD010000008.1, read on the forward strand.
ACGATTCCCACCTTCATTTATGGCATACAGGAAATGCCTTAAAACAAGTGGATTTAACGCAAGCAAAATCTATTGAAGAAGTGATTGAAATAACGAAAGAATTTATCAAAGAACATGATTTAAAAGATGGTCAATTGGTTTTTGGTCGAGGATGGAATCAAGATTATTTTACTGATGAACAAAGATTACTAGAGCGAAAAGACTTAGATCGAATCTCAACAGATTTACCTATTATCCTAGACCGTGTATGTGTTCACGTCACTGCTTTAAATTCAAAAGCTCTTGAACTCCTTAATATTCCTGAAGGAAAAGTTGTGGAAGGTGGAGAAATTCGTCTTGATGAAAATGGGGAATATAGTGGAATTTTTACAGAAAATGCCTTTGCTTATGCTCATACAATAGTACCTCAAGAAACAAAAGCTGAAGCAAAAGAAAAGTTTTTAGCAGCTATTCAATATGCGAAAGAAAATGGGATTACTTCTGTTCAGGCTTGTGATTATATGGGGCCAGGATATGAATTATATTTTGATATCTTAAAGGAAATTTATAAAGAAGAAGGAGAAAAATTACGTTATTATCCTCAATTTAATTTCCAAACATTAGAAGGTGCTAAAGAATATATTGAAACTTATTATTCTCAAGAAGAATTGTATGATGATACTTTCCAGAGAGGTTGTTGGAAATTATTTAAAGATGGAACCTTAGGGGCGAGAACTGCTTTAATGAGAAAACCCTATCATGACGATCCAAGTACAAAGGGAGTTTATGCTATTTCAGATGAAGATTTAGAAGAAATGTGTGCCTATGCAGAGGATAAAGGAGTTCGGATTGTTACCCATGCCATTGGAGATGGGGCAATTCAGTCTATGATTGATGCTTATAGTAAGGCGATGAAAGAGGGAAATCCATTACGCCATGGAATAGTTCATTGTCAAATTACAGACCGTAAACAATTAGAAGACATTGCTGAAAAAAATATTACCGTTCTTTTCCAACCTATCTTTTTACAATATGATATTATGATGATTGAAAATCGTGTAGGAAAAGAATTAGCAAAAACATCTTATGCGTTTAAAACCTTATATGAAATGAACCATAATTTAACTAGCCTAAGTACCGATTCACCAGTGGAAGATTTAAACCCTTTCCCAAATATTTACTGTGCAGTGAATCGAAAGAGATTTAATGGTTTTCCTGAAGGTGGATACTATCCTGAAGAATGTTTGACTGTAGAAGAGGCCATTGACAATTATACCATTGGCTCTGCGTATTCCCAAGGTATGGAAGATCGTTTAGGTCGTTTAAAAGAAGGATATTATGCTGATTTTATTGTTCTTGATCGAGATATCTTCACGATTGATCCTATGGATATTATAAATATTAAACCTCTTGCCACTTATATCGGCGGAGAAAAAGTTTGGGAAAAATAAATTAGTGGCCTTTGGGCCACTTTTTTTGACTAAATATTTATCGATAAACGATAAAAAAACATTGATTATCGATAAAATCCTTGGTATAATTTTTTTGAGGTGATAAAGTTGAAAAAGGGTTTAATATACTACATTAAGTTTTTTCTAGTTCTAGCAATTCTTGGAATGATTTTTGCTTTGGTTCGGTTATATTTTTTCTCCTTTACCGTAGCAAAAGAAAATCCTGAAATAGCCTATATGAGAGTTCCAGTTTATTTGTTATTTATAGGAATTATCGGTTCTCCAATTTCAGCATGTTTTTTTGGGTACTGTGCACTTCATGCTTATAGTTCAGGAAAATTATTTCGAAATAAGACAGCCAAGGCCTTAAAATATTCAGGACATTCCTTTTTAGTAGGAGTATTCTTTTTAATTCTTTTAATTATTTATACAGTTTTAAATGTTCCAGGATCTATTACTAATATCCATGCCATTGGTGGGATTATTATATATCTTCTTGCAGTGGGAATTTTTTATTTATTATCGGATGTCATTTCCCAAGGAATGGTTTTACAAGAAGATCAAGATTTAACGATTTGAGGTGCCTATGGGAATTTTTGTAGATTTAGATATTGTACTAGCTCAACGAAAAATGACCTTGACAGAGCTTTCAGAAAAAGTGGGTATTACCATGGCCAATTTATCGATTTTAAAAACAGGGAAGGCCAAAGCCATTCGCTTTTCTACTTTAGATGAAATTTGTAAGGTGTTGAATTGTCAACCAGGAGACTTATTACGTTATGAAGAAGACTAAAGTTTTAATGATTATTTTAATTCTTGGAGTACTAGGGATTCTTTTTACATTTTTAAGTTTTCAATTTCTTTTTACCTATCCACATTTGGAACAGGATAAATATTTGATGAAAGGAATATCCGTAACATATATTCCAAAAGGTCCAAGTTTTCACGGAGATGGTATGGAAATTAGAGAATCAAAATTCATTTCTAAGGAAAAGATTGGAAGAGAGCTTTTGAAAAAAGGATGGAAACAAGGAAGAAAAATGGATATCCCTTGTATTGGGGAAGATAAAGAATTAAAAAAAGTAGTGGAACGAATCAATAGTTATGAAGATGAAGATACGTATTGGTACTATATGAATACTTCTCCTTATGGAGAGGATAATAAAGATACTGGAAATTGGATTTATTATGTGTATAATAAATCTTATGGGATCTTTTCAAGAATTATTTATGACACATAAAAAGGTAGAAATCTTTTTAAGACTTCTACCTTTTCTTATCATTACATTTTATCGCGATAAACAATGTCTCCTTGACAAATGGTGTAGTAAATTTTTCCTGGAAGATTTTCCCCAAGGAAGGGAGAGTTTTTTGACCGTGAAAAGACTTTATCATAGGTCCAAGTTTTCTTTGGGTCAAAGATTACAAGATCTGCAGAAGAACCTTCTTTTAAGGTTCCACCAGGTAAGTTATAAAATTTTGCTGGATTAGTACTCATAAGGGAAATTAACTGAGGAAGGTCTATAATTTCTTTTTCTACCAACTCTCGTAACCCTAGGGCCAGTGCAGTTTCTAATCCTGTAATTCCTGAAGGGGCTTTATGGTACTCTCTATTTTTTTCCTCTTCTGTATGAGGAGCATGATCAGAAGCTATGATGGTTATGGTACCATTTTTAATTCCCTGTAAAAGAAGTTCTCTATCTTTTTTCGTACGTAAAGGTGGATTCATTTTTGCCAAGGTGCCATAAGTTTTTACATCATCTTCTGTAAGGGTGAAATGATGGGGAGTAATTTCTGCTACTACATTTCCTCCAAAAGCCCTTGCTAATTCCACAAGTTTTACACCATATCCTGAAGAAATATGTTGAATATCCACTTTACAACCTGTAAGTCTAGAAAATATAACATCTCTACTAATATATAAATCTTCACCATAGGCAGATGCTCCACGATAGCCCATTTCTTTAGATATTTCGCCATCGTTAATTCCTGGGACTCCTATAAACCTTGGGTCTTCTTCGTGTAAAGACAATGGTAAATCTAATTTTTTACACTGATACATTCCTTCTAATAAAAGTTCTTCTTCAGTTACTGGAAAGCCATCGTCAGAAATTCCCACTACTCCAGCTTTTTTAAGAGCTTCTAAATCTGTAAGTACCTTTCCTCTCATTTCTTTGGTTAAATTAGCCACTGTATAAAGATGAATCTTTTCTTTTTTAGCCTTTTTATAAAATTCATAAACCAATTCTGGAGAATCCATAGGGGGAATGGTATTTCCCATACATATTACAGAGGTAAAACCTCCCCTTGCTGCAGCTAAGGCTCCAGTATGAAGATCTTCTTTTTCCGTTTGTCCAGGATCTCGAAAGTGGACATGAACATCCACAAGACCTGGAGCAACGATTAACCCACTAGCATCAATCGTATTTTGGAAACTTTTAAAATGTCCAAGTCTTTTTATTTTTCCTTCTTCAATTTCAATATCACAAACTTCGTCCAAATTTTGGGAAGGGTCAATAACTCTTCCACCATGGATAATCATTTATTTTCCTCCATAAATTTTCTTATATCTTTAACAACATCCTCTAAATAGGAATCATCTCCTGGATATCCAATATAAATCTTACCATGTTCTTTGATTTTTCCAACAATCATTTGATTACGATACAGACGATTATCTCCAGTTCCTAAAGCTCGCATATCCGTATAAATTCCAATGATTCGTCTTGGTATTCGATTGGGAATTTGATATTCTTCTTCTAGCTCTGCCATTACACCATGAGCCATGATCTCTCCAGCCACGCCATCGTCAATGGTAAGACCATCTAGACAGGCTATTAAAATATTTGCCTTTTTTAACTCTAAGGTATCTGCTTTCGAGATTCCTTCTGCTGTAATCGTAGCATCATTATTTTTTTTATCATTTATTCCATCATTTCTTTGTGGGACATAAAGATGAAGTCCCGTTTCTTTTTCTATATAAGTTGCAACTTTTTCTGTCCATTCATACATTCCTGTATTAAAAAAATGTGACGCGAAATATCCTTTCATAGTTTCCTCCATTTTTCTTTTAGTATACATGATAGGGAAAAAGAATTTCAAGTTATTCTTTTTTGCTTATAAGAGTAAATAGTGCAGTAGCAAAAAGATAGGTGAAGGCAAATAAAAAAATCCAAAGATACTCCTTTTCGCCTAAGGACCAAAAAGAGACCCAAAGATTTTTTGGGTTGGAAAAAAGATTCCATGAGTTTAAACGTACGAATCGACCCCAATAAATAGCAAGTCCTACAGGAAGAGAAAGGATTACCGTTAGTAGAACACGAAATACTCTTTTCCTTAAAGAAAATAAATACCAAAAATTTCTTGTACATTCATAGGATAAGACTGCACCTAGTAAAACTGAAAAGTAGGTGAGACAATAGGATACCCAAAGTTTTATTTCCATTATATATTCTATACCTGAGCTGGTATTTCTATAAAAAGCTGAAGAATTATAATGGATAAAGTCTGTAAATAGATATATGGCATTGGGAAAAAATAAAAATCCAAGGAAAGTACATAGTATTTTTATACCTTTATGATGAACAGAAAGAGCCATTTCTGTGAGTAAATAAGGGACAAAAGCAAGGATTAAATTCCAAATCAAGTATTGTCTAGGAATATTTAGAAAAAGGATTCCGAAACTTATAATAAAAAAGAAGAGAGGATAGAAAAAATATCCTCTCATATGGTTCTTTCTTTTCATTCGTCCCCTACTTTCCCAAGATAAGCCCTTTGGACTTCTGGGCTAGCTAAAAGTTCTTGTCCCGTTCCTTCTAAGGTAATTTCTCCTGTTTCTAATACATAAGCATAATCTGCTATTTCCAAAGCCTTATTTGCATTTTGTTCCACTAATAAAATAGTATTACCTAATGCGTGGATTCTTTGTATAATTTCAAAAATATCCTTTATTAGTAAGGGAGCAAGTCCCAAAGAAGGTTCATCTAAAATTAAAATTTCCGGCTCTGCCATTAAAGCACGAGAAACAGCAAGCATTTGTTGTTCCCCTCCTGAAAGGGTACCAGCTTTTTGCCAATGTCTTTCTTTTAAAATAGGGAATAAATCGTACATTTTTTCCTTTTGAAATTTAACCACATCTTTAGAATGGACAGTATAAGCTCCTAAAAGTAAATTTTCTTCGACTGTTAGATTTTCAAAAATTCGTCGTCCTTCTGGTGAAAGGGAAATTCCCTTTTTTACTATATTCATAGTTTTTTCATTGGAAATATCTTCACCTTTATAAAAGATTTCACCTGTTTTTTCTTCTAGACCCATAATAGCTCGTAATGTAGAAGATTTTCCAGCTCCATTGGCGCCAATTAAAGTGATAATTTTATTTTCCTCTATGGATAAATCAATACCTCGAACGGCTTTAATTCCTCCGTAATGAACTTGTAAATTTTTAACTTCTAATATCATACTATACCCCCAAATAGGCCTCGATGACCCTTGGATTTTCCTGAATTTCTCGAGGTGATCCTTGGGCAATTAAAGCGCCATGATCCAATACATAGATGGGATTACAAATATTCATTACCACATCCATATGATGTTCAATTAATAGAATAGTCAAATCGAATTCCTGCCATATTTCACGGATAAACTCTACCAATTCCATAGATTCATAAGGATTCATACCAGCTGCTGGTTCGTCTAATAACAAAAGTTTTGGTTCTGTTGCTAACGCACGAGCAATTTCTAAACGTCTTTGCTTTCCATAAGGAAGGGATGAGGCGACAGAATCTCTTTCGTCTAATAAATCTACTTTTTTCAGTAAGTATTCTGTTTTTTCCGTAATCATTTTTTCTTCTTTTACATAACCTGGAGTACGAAAAGTTGCAAATAATAAATTACTTTTTAAATGTTGGTGAGAGCCTATAAAAATATTATCAAAGACGGTCATATTTTTAAAGAGTCGGATATTTTGAAAGGTTCTAGATATTCCAATTCTTGCGATATCCTGTGATTTCATGGAATGGAGGGGATAATCTTTTCCATTGGTAAAATGTATTTCTCCCTCTGTTGGAGTATAGACACCAGTAATCATATTAAATGCCGTAGTTTTTCCAGCTCCATTCGGTCCTATAATACCAACACATTCTCCTTGATTCACTTGTAAAGTTACATTATCAATGGCCTTGACACCACCAAAAGCCATCGTAATATTATTCACCTTTAGCAATGGTGCCACCTGCCTTTCTAATATTCTTTCTAAAGGAATTATCTTCTTTTTTAAAGATAACTACAAACATAAGAAGTAATGAAAATACGACCATTCGTAATCCTGGCATAGCTGGCATATGGAGAGAACCTATAGAAATAGGCTCGTCTAAGAAACGTAACCATTCTTGACCATAGGTAATAATAAGAGCAGCAATAACAGATCCTTTTAAACTTCCCATACCTCCAAGAACAACCATTAATAAAATATTAAAAGTTAAAGTAAAGGTAAAGGTCTTAGCATCAATAGTTCCCATATGTGTTGCTAAAAGGCCACCACCGACTCCTGCAAAAAAGGAGCCAACACAAAAACTAATTAACTTTGTACGAAAGACTCTTACTCCCATAGATACAGCTGCTACCTCATCTTCTCGGATGGCAATAATAGCCTTTCCATAACTTGAGCGTATAAGCATAGATAAAAGTACAAAAGTAATTGCGGCTATTACCCAAGTCCAAGCCATGGTGGTTGGTCTTGGAATAGCAGTAAGTCCTAAAGCTGCATTTGTAACAGAAGGCATATTTAAAATAAAGATACGTATAATTTCCGCAAAGCCTAAAGATGCAATGGCTAAATAATCATCACGTAAACGTAGTACGGGAAAAGCAATAATAAAGCCAAATAATGCAGCTAAAATACCTGAAATTACTAATGCAACTGGAAGTGGAGCTTGTAAATGATATAAAAAATCCATCATTGGAACAGTAAAGAAATTTTGATCTTTAACAGCTTGTGGCATGATAAAAATAGCTGTAACATAAGCTCCAATGGCCATAAAACCTGCATGTCCTAAAGAAAATAATCCAGTAAATCCATTGATTAAGTTTAAACTTAAAGCTAGGATCACATAAATACCTGCGAGGTTTAAAATATTACGTAGATAAATATTTAAAAATCGATCTCCAATCTTTGCAATCAAAAAGACGAGAAGAATGAGTCCAATATTTTTTAAAACAACTTTTTTCTCCATACTTACACCTTCTCCGCCACATTTTCGCCAAAGAGGCCAGTGGGCTTAAAGACTAAAATAATAATTAATAGGATAAAAGCAAAAGCATCTCGATAGCCGGTAAGTGCAGGGAAAAATGCAATAATCATAATTTCTAAAAGTCCTAATAATAAACCACCTACCACAGCACCATGAATATTTCCTATTCCTCCAATAACTGCAGCAATAAAACATTTCATTCCAGGGATTGCCCCCATCGTTGGGAGTAAACTAGGATACTTTGTGGACCACATAAAACCTCCAACAGAAGCTAAGAAGGATCCTATAAAAAAAGTAAAGGAAACCACTCTATTTACATCTATTCCCATAAGGCTAACAGCTTCAAAGTCACGAGACATAGCACGCATAGCCATACCTGTTTTTGTCTTATGGATTAAATAATTTAATACGATTAAAAGAATACCAGTAATAACAGGAATGATTAAGGAAACAAAATTAACATGAGCTCCTCCAATGGATATTACTTTATTTAAAGACTCTGGAATGGGGAATGGTTTTGGACGTCCTCCAAAGAGAAGAAGACCAAAATTTTGTAAAAAGAATGAAGCCCCAATGGCAGAAATTAAAATAGTAATTCTTTGGGATCCTCGTAATGGTTTATAGGCCAATTTCTCTAATATTATTCCTAAAATCCCTGTTACCAATGCTCCTACAACTAATACGATAATCCAAGGAGCTGAAGTTAAGGTTAGGCCATAGAGCATAACATAAGCTCCTATCATAAATAAATCTCCGTGGGCAAAGTTAATCAATCTTAAAATACCGTAAACCATGGTGTAACCAATGGCAATCAAGGCGTATAATGAGCCCAAGGAAATTCCATTTGCTAAATTTTGTGTTAAATTGTCCAAGGAATTCTCCTTTCTATCTTTGGAGAAGAGGATGTATAATTAAGAACATGCAGAGGAAGCCCTCTGCATGTTACCAAAAATACTCTTCTTCATCCTGTTCTTTATTTTAAATCACTAGGGTGAATCGTTGTTAGATATTTAAACTGACCATCTTTTACTTGATTGATAATAGCATCTTTTGTAGCATCACCATTTTCATCTAAAGTAATAGTTCCAGTTACACCAACAAAATCACTAACTTTTGCCAGTTGATCACGAATTGCATTAGAATCTGCAGAACCTGCTTTTTCGATGGAGTCAATAATAACCATGTAGGCATCATAACCTAATGCAGCAAAGGCATTGGCTTCTTTATTATATTGGGCACGATATGCTTCCATAAATTTTTCACTTGTTTCATTGACAGGACTTTCTGCTGTAAAGTGAGATGAGAAAGCAGCATCTTCCACTGCTGGACCACCTGTGGAAATAAATTCAGGTGCTTCCCATGTATCTCCACCAATAATTGGAGTGTCAATCCCCATATCTCTAGCTTGTTTGATTAAAAGAGCTCCATCTTGAGGATTACCTGGTGCAAAGATAACATCAGGATTACTTCCAGAAACAGATGTTAACTGAGCAGAAAAGTCTTTATCTCCTGAATTGTAGTTTGCTGTAGCTACAATGGAATTATCGTCTCCTGTAATTTTCTTAAAGGCATCGGTAAAGAATTTAGATAATCCTACCGCATAGTCTGATTGAACATCTGTAATCATCGCAGCTTTTTTTGCTCCTAAATCCTTTGCAGCATAATTTGCCATTACTGTACCTTGGAATGGGTCAATAAAACAAACTCTAAAATAGTAATCATTTCCTGCAGTAACAAGTGGATTTGTAGGAGAACAACCTACTGCAGGGACTTGTGCAGTTTTTACAATATCTCCAGCTGCCATTGAATTTGATGAACCATAAGACCCTATAATAGCCACAACTTTTTCTTTTTCTACTAAACGAGAAACGGCATTGGAACTTTCTGCTTTTTCCCCTTTATTATCAACTAAAACCAGTTCAACTTTCTTTCCTAAAACTTCGGATACTTCCTTGTTGGCCATTTCGATCCCTTCATAAGTCATTTGACCACCTGCAGCATCAGGACCAGTCATTGGTTCGAAAACACCAATTTTAATCACATCTCCAGAATCTTCAGAAGTAGCTTCATTGCTTTCTGCATTGCCATTATTTCCTGTATTTCCATTATTTGCCCCATTATTTGCACAACCTGCTAGGAAACCTAATATAAGCAATACACTTAATAAAATTCCAATTCCTCTCTTTTTCATCTTCTTCCTCCTTAAATACTTGGTAACTAATATATTACATTATACTTCATTTACTATGATTTTACTATATCAAGATAAAGTAAAAAACAAATAGATGAAAATTTTCTAACTTTTATAAATCTTTTTCTGATTGAAAATATTGTTCCACCTCTTCTTTTTCATTTTTGTGATGAACGACTAGTACATGATCTCCTGGCATGAGTATATCTTCAGAAGTTGGTAAAAACTCTTGACCTTCTCTTTCAATGGATAAAATAATAAAATGAGTTGGAAAAGTTAATTCCCCTAAAGAATAACCTACAATTAAAGATATAGGAGTTAATGTATAGGCTGACATAGAGAAATCATCTACATAAGAATCTTCTTTTACATCAATGGTATCAAGAAATTTATGATATAAAGTTTCATAAATAGGGGAATTTCCACAACTTTCAGCAATTAGAAAAGATACAATAGAAATAATCGTAATAGATATTAATTGTGTGAAAGACCCGGTCATTTCTGTGACTAATAAAATAGACATAATAGGCGCTCTTACCACAGAGGTTAAAATTCCTACCATACCAAGAATAATAAAATTAACTTCATATCCTTCAATCCCAATATATGGCTCTAAGATATAGAAAACAATAAGGCCACCAGCTGCTCCTAGAACTAATGTTGGAAGAAAGATTCCACCTTGTGCTCCACTTCCATAGGATATCCAAGTAAAAATAATTTTTACAATTAAGAGAATTATCAAGGGTTTTGCGGAAAACATTCCCTTAGACATTTCCTCTACAAAATGATGTCCACCACTTAAGACATCTGGAAAAACTTTTCCTAAAGGATATGTTAAAACTAATAAAATACCTAAAACCCAACCTTTACTTAGTGGAATAGATGACATAATATTGGCTCCTTTATCTAAGCCTATATTAAAAAGTACTCCTATTAGTCCAGTAACAATCCCTAAAAGAATTACAACAGGAAATAATTCGATAGGTAAGTTTTCAGTAACTTTAAAGGAAAATGCGGGCTCTACCCCCATAAAATGGAAGGATATGTAGTTTGCAAGGATAGAAGCAATAACACAGGGAACCATAATATAATGGGAAAAAGATTTATGCATTTCTTCTAAGGCAAATAATGCTCCAGCAATAGGGGCGTTAAAAGCTGCAGAAAGTCCAGCACTAGCTCCAGCTGTTATCATATAGTTCATTTCCAGTGGATTTTTCTTTAAGACCTTTCCTAAAAGCTTCGCCATAGTTCCACCTATTTGAATAGAAGGACCCTCTCTTCCTAAGGAAAGTCCTGCAACATTTGCAATTCCTCCTCCTATAAACTTACTAATTAAAGTGGGCATACATTCCATATCACTTTTTGCCATTAGTTCTCCACGTATTTGGGGAATTCCACTACCACCTGACAAAGGTGCCCATTTTAAAAAGATAGACATAATATAGCCAAGAAGAAAGAAAAGCCCTAGTACCAATAAAATTTTTGTTCCTTCCACATCATAAAGAATATGGCGTAGCACTGATATTTTACTTAACATAAAACGATACGCCAAAGCAACAAAACCACTTACCAATCCTACAAGAATACCGTCCCATAATAAATTTAGTTTTAATTTTTCATCTAGATGATCTACAAACATTTTTTTTGAACCCATTGGCCTCCCCTTTCCTTTCTTATTTATTCATTCTATAATATAAAGAAGAAGTTGAAAAGTCTACCCTGTAAATTTATGTAAAAAAAGAAAGTAGGGATAAGATGGATCAAGTAATATTTGCCAATCATTTTTTAACGATGACTGGTGCAGGTGTAGGATACCATGGCACAGGTGCTTTAGCTATTGACCACGGGAAAATTCAAGGTTTGTATTCTCGTGAAGAAGGGGAAAAAATAAAGGCGAAAAAGAAATTATATTTAAACCATCATGTGATCCTTCCAGGATTTATCGATGGACATATCCACTCTAGTCTAGCAATTCTTCGGGGAATTGCCCAGGATACAGATTCTTGGATGATGGGAGCTTTAGCACCTTTTGAAAATATTTTAACTAGAGACGAAAGACTTCTTGGGTCAAAGCTTGCTTACATAGAAGGGATTAAGAACGGAACCACAACATTTGGAGATTATGAAGTCTTTGGAGAAGATATTTGTCAATGGATTGAAAAAATTGGAGTACGTGGTAATATTACTCAATTTGTAAGGTCGGCGAAGAGAAAGGCTTATAAACCAGGAGAGCTCTACGAATTTGATGAGGAGATGGGAGAAAAATCTTTAGAAGAAAACTGTAAACTATATGACAAATACCACAATCCTTATGGAAGGATTCGTGTTTTAATTGGCCCTCAAGGAGCAGATTTTGTTCATAAAGATTTATTACTACGTTGTCGAAAGGAAGCTATAAAACGAAAGACAAAAATTCATCTTCATCTTCAACAAGGAGATCGAGAAACAGAACAAATTGAAAAACGATATGGAATGCGTCCTGTGGAATACCTAGATTCTTTAGGCTATTTGGACGAAAATCTTTTAGGAGTACACTTAACTGATTGTACGGAAGAAGAAGCAAGGCTTGTGGCAAAACGAGGGGTGTCTATGTTATTTTGTCCTGGGTCTATTGGAATTATCGATGGGATTGTCCCACCGGTTCTTCCCTTTTTAGAAGAAGGAGGAAAAGTGGCCCTAGGCTCAGATCAGGCAAGTGGGAATAATTGTCACAACATCTTTAATGAAATGAAGTTAACCTCTCTTTTTAGTAAGATTAAGACAAAAGATCCAAAGACCATGCCTGCATGGAAATCTTTACGTTTAGCAACTATTGACGGGGCAAAGGCAATTGGTTTAGAGGATATTGGTTCTATAGAAACAGGAAAATGGGCTGATCTTATAGCTATTGACCTTCATAGTCCAACGATGCAACCTGTGTATACAGATCCTCTAAGAAATTTTGTTCCAAATATAGTATATGCTGGTGGAAAGATTGCTATGACAATGGTAGCTGGTGAAATCATATTTGATGGGGAAAAGATACATACCATTGACGAAGATGAAGTATACCAAAATATTAAAGATGTTGTACCGAAAATTTCTGAAAGAGGAAAACCAGGATTTAAAGAAACTGGAGGGATAAATAAAATCTTTATGGAAAATGGAAAACTATAAAGGGGTTCTTATGGATAGGAAAATATGGGATAGTGAGGACGTAAGAGAATATTTAGAAAGAATTATTATAGAATTTCAAAAGCTAGAAGATCGTAATGTTTTTTTAGAAGAAGAAAATCGAAATTTACGAATGGAAAATACAAAATTATATGAAGAATCAAAAAAATGGGAGTCTAAAGCAAAAGAAGGTGGATTTTTCTCCCGTCTTTTTCCAGGAAAAAAAGATAAATCAGACTTAGGTAATACAAATCCATTAGATGCTTCCCTCGTTCGTCAACAACTGGAAGAGGAATGGGAAGAAGAGGAAGATGCAAAAGAAGCTTTATTGGAAGGGTTAAAAGCTCGGAAAATAGAAGAAGTTCCTGGACTCTTTATACAATATTTTCAGGAGGAACCTACGAAAGAAGAAGTCTTAAACCTTTTACAAAAAAATATTCCTAGAAATGATCCTGCTATGTTAAATGTGATTTTAGGATTTTTAGGAGAAGATTTACTACATCAGTTTTTAACAAATAATGAAGATCTTTTTCCATTAATTCGAAATAAAGCAGTGGAATTTCCCAATCAATGGAAGGTTTGCAAACATTTATACTTAATGGAAGATCCAACAGGAAGTATAGAAAGACAAATCCAAAGTATCTTGCAAATCTTAACAGAATCTAGAGATTTTCAAGTACTTCCTTCTAAGGAAGGGGAACTTTTTGCAGAACTATTTTTAGCTATCTTCCATATTGAAGATGAAGAATATTTAACGCCATTTGTACGAATTTTAAAAAGAGAAGAATTGGAATTTTTAAAGAAATATCTTTCTGTCTTTCAGGATTCAAAATGGGCAGAAGTAGTCTTGGAAGATTTAAAAAATAGATCCTGGTATTTAAGGGATAATTCTTTAAGTTCTGGGGTGAAACTAAAGGTCTATAAGGCATTTATGGAAAATATTGAAAACTTATGGGAGTAGAAAATTTCTAAATACTAAATGTTAAGGACTGTTTAAACTTTCATGTTAAACAGTCCTCTTTTTAATTTATATATGCTTTTAGTGCATCCCTTACTTTTTCATAACCCATCCTACCTTCTGGAGTTTTTAAAAGAGCAATCCAACAATGGATAAGCCCCTGGCCTTCAATAATGGTAAAATCCCTTTGATATTTTTTAGCAAATTCTCGATATAAGGGAAGATAAGGATGGAAAATTTCATGGGTCCCCATTAAAATCGTCATAGGACATATATCCTGAATTTTCGGATCCAGTGTGGTAATGGTCCCTGTAATACCTGGTTCCTCCATGTAGGGATAAATATTGTCCAGTAAATTAGGAGAAAGTACAGGATCTAAGGAATCAGTCTCATTGATTTTCCCCCGAATGTCTTTAGGGACGGGAATAGGACCTGCAGGAGAAAAAGCTACCATATGACGAGGATAGGGCAAGTTCTTTTTTCCATAAATAAAGGTATAAAAACAAGAAGAGGCTCCGGAAGATAATCCGAAAAATTGAATGTCTTTGGGCTTATAATCCTTTAAAAGTAGTTCATATCCCACCTCAATGGCAGACAAAATCTCTGAAAAAGAATGATTGGGAAGTAGAGGATAGAGGGGAAATAAGATATCCAGCTCTAAATCATCCACAAGTTTACAAAT
>JAUNVD010000008.1:45452-62369 GCA_030537855.1 Tissierellia bacterium
TATAAGATATTGACATCATATCATCTCCTTATAAAAATTTTATCATAAGGATTTTAAAGATATTTTAAAAATAAAACGGACTTTATTCAAAAAGCCCGTTACTCTTTTACAATATCCATAATTGGTTTAATAAGATCCTTATCAGATACAAAACAACGATAATCATCATTGGTATAAAAGGTATAATAAAATTTTCCGTCTCTCATAGGATTAGAATCGTACATATAAAATTCGTTGCCCTTTCCAAATTGAAGCATAAGAGTACCTTCATCTGGAGCGGATTGTAAGGCTTGACCTTTATCCACTTCTTCCAACATACGAATCATAGAAACAACACGTATCACTTTTTCTTCATCATGTTCTGTAATGGGAAGGGCTTCTTCTTCTCCCATATCATCAAAAGTAAAGGCTCGAAATTCCTGAAAAGGTACTTGGTCTCCATTGGAAAGATTTAGAACATAGGATGGAGAATCCTTAGTTTCCATAGCCTTGGTATTTTCTGTTGGTTCTATATTTTTGTTTCCAGTACAACCGATTAAAAGTAAAAGGATTATAAAAATCCAAGATTTTTTTAACATATTTATTTTCCTTTCTATTGTTCCATCATCTTTAGTATTTCATGAATCAAATCTCTTTGGGATACTAGCACGGTATCTTCTAGAGAGGTAGAGTAATAATATTTGCCATCATCCATTGGGATAGAGTCATACATTATCATTTCAGTATCATCAAAGGAAAGAACCATAGAATTCTCATCAATTTCAGATGCAAGGGCCTCTTCTTCTCCTACTACTTCCAAAGGTTTTATAAGAGCTAAGATTTTACCCACTTTTCCCCTATCTTTTTCCGTAATGGATCCTTCTACCTTAAGGATCCTATCATTTTCGTCATCTTGAAAAGTATAAACACGAAAGCATTCAAAAGGAATCTCTTTCCCATTGGAAAGTTCTAAGACCATATCTCCTTCTGACTTCACAGCTCCACAACCTGTTAGTAAGACAATGGATAAAAGAACGGTTAAAAATCTAAACATAAAGCATACTTCCTTTCTAAATACATAGTATACATGAAAATACGATAAGAATATTTTACCAAAAAGTTTTTTGAAAAGATATAGTAAAGATAAAATGAGGGTATATATTCTAATGACGAAAGATTTCTAGGTAGGAGGGGTCTTATGAAAAAACACTTAGGTTTTATTTTATTATTGATTGTAACGATTTCCATTGTCTATGCTCGTCAAGAAAAAGAATTATATTATATGAAGGACTTAGTAGAAAAACCTCACGATGTTGTTTCCGTAGGTTATGATGATAGGAATACTTTTAAAATTTTTGGGACTAGAGACGAAGAACGAATTAGTCAAAGATTAGACCAGGTTACGGACACCATTGATGAAATATTAGAAGATAAGAACATAAATACATCTTTTGATTTTAGAATGAAATTATATGAAAACGCAGATGTGGAATTACTTAAAGCTTTGGATATTTCTGTGGTAAAAGGAAATGATGTCTTTTTCCATCAACAAGGTATTAAATACTAAAGAAAATCCCGATCCATTTGGATGGGGATTTTCTAATTTTTCACAAGATATTTAAAATTAATATAAATCAAAGACATTCCAAGAACAAAGGTAATGGCTTCTGAAATCAGAGCAGAATACCAAATCATAGGTGGCGCTAGAACCTTTGAAGTAAAGGTTAAAGCTAGTACGATAAAAACAAAACCACGAGATACATTAATAAAAATCGATGGTCTTGCCTTACCTACTGCTGCAAAATAACCTCCACATAGCAAGTTAAAACCTAGAAATAGATAGGCAGTGGAATACCTACGAAGTGCTTGATAAGTCATATGTAGTATTTTTGGTGTAACATCACTTAAGAAAAGGCCGGTAATTTCCTTGGTCCAAACATTTACTAAAAAAATAGATAAAAGACTGGCTATACCAATTCCCATAAATCCATAGGAAAGGAGTTTTTTTACTGTAGGAATTTCTCTTTTTCCTAAATATAAACTTATTAAAGGTTGGACACCTTGTACCAAACCTGTCATGGTCATAGTAATAAGTAAAGATACATAAGAAACCACAGTATAGGAGATTAAGGACTCTTCTCCTAATGTACGTGGTAAAAAATGATTAAATAAAAATACAATAATACCTAGGGACATTTCTGCAATAAAATCTCCAGTACCAATGGGAAAGACTTGTTTTAAAAACCCCATTTTTATATTTTTGGTAAATTGTAATTGAGATTTTCCAAATACAAAATGATATAAAAAGAGAATCGTAGAAAAAACTTGAGCAATTCCTGTAGCCCATGCTGCTCCTTTCACACCCCAATGAAATTTTGCAACAAATATATAATCTAAAAGTACATTGGTAAGGGCTGAGGCAATGACTCCGATTGTAGCTAGAACAGGGAAGCCATCAACTTTAATAATTACTTCAAAATTATAAGAAACCATAAAGAAGATACAAAAGTGTAAGACGATGAGAATATAGTCATGGACAAAAACTTTTGTATGAGGGGTGGCTCCTAATAAAGTAACAATTTGATCTAGTCGAAAACGGAAAAATAAGGTAATTCCTAAGGCTGCTAAGGAGAGGATACATAAAGTGGTTGAGAAGATTTCATTGGCTTTCTTCTTTTCTCCTCGCCCCAAAGATATTCCTACTAAAGTTGAAGTTCCCACAGCAAAAATAATGGCTAGGGCAAAGATAGTATTTACAAAAGGCATGGCAATATTAATGGCAGAAAATTCTACAGGACCAACATAATTAGCAATAAAATACCCATCCACCATAGTATATAAAGAGTATACCCACATTGCAGCAATGGATGGAATGATGTAATGAAAAAATCTTTTGATTAAGGGGTTCATAATCGTCACCTATATATTTATAAATTATATTGTCTTTGTATTTTATCACCGAATGGAGAAAAGGACAAATGAAAAACTCCTCTAGCATTTTGCAAAAGGAGTTTAATGTTTATAGGAACAATGGAAGGACAAAAGGAATTAATAAAGTTGTAATAATTCCTGCTAAGCCAATGGCAAGGGAAGACATGGCTCCTTCTTCTGCACCCATTTCCAACGCTTTATTCGTTCCCATAGCATGGGAAGCCGTTCCAATGGCAATTCCCTTGGAAGTAGGATGTTTGATTTTTAAAAGCTTTAAAAAACTTTCTCCAAATACATTTCCAGTAACTCCAGCCACGATGACGAAAGCCACAGTAAGAGATGGATTTCCCTTAAAAGTTTGGGAAAGTTCAACAGCAATAGCAGTTGTCGTAGATTTTGGAGCCACACTTGCAAGCATTTCTGGAGAAAGACCTAGAATCTTTCCAAGTCCAAGGGCAGTAAGAAGCCCAGCTAAAGAGCCAATTGTAATTCCCACTAGAATTGGCACCATATGCTTTTTTAAACTTTTCCTTTGATGGTAGAGTGGAACCGCTAGAGCAACAGTAACCGGTCCTAAGAAAAAGGTTAGTATTTTACCACCTTCTTCATAAGCATCTAAAGGGATATTTGTGATTTTTAAAAATCCAATTAATGCAATAAGGGTTAAGATAAAAGGATTTAATATAGGATTTTTTATAAAGGCAGATACTTTTTGCATAAAAAATAAAAATAAGACAGTAATGGTAACTCCAAAGATTGGAGAATAAAGTAATTCTTTCATATTATGAATCCTTCCTTTCAAAATATCCAATGGTTACATCAGCAACAAATGCAGTGACTCCCATAGTAACAAAGGTAGAAACAAGA
This sequence comes from Tissierellia bacterium, assembly GCA_030537855.1. GTDB lineage: Bacteria > Bacillota > Clostridia > Tissierellales > Peptoniphilaceae > JAUNVD01. The sequence continues at coordinate 49,230 of JAUNVD010000008.1, forward strand.
AGTACGATAATCAATGGTAGGAGGCTATCCACCAATTGATCAAAAACTTGTATTAATTTAACCCCACCTGGCACAAACATTAAAATCATATTTCCAATGAGTACCTGGGAGACTCTTTCCACATCTTCTAAAGGGAGTATTCCTTTAGTTAAACCTATTAAAAGTAAGACCATTCCATAAATAGGTCCTGGAATTTTAACGGGAATAACCATAGAAAGAATTTGTCCAATTAATAAGACTACCATGATGATAACAATACCGGTCCCTTTTTTCATAAAATTCCTCCTTACGAATCCAAATATGTTTAAAATAGATTTCTTACTACTGTACCATGATAGCCTTTCTTTGACAAGGATAAAAGATACTACTAAGAGGAAAGGTTGGAAGGAATATGTATATTATCTGTAATTTTTTAGGAAATCTATAAAAGTACATAAAGGGGGGAATCTTTTTATGATAAAATAATATCAAGGAGGTGGTTTTATGACCCTTTATAAAAAATTGATTTTATTTTTAAGTATTCTATCTATAGTATTACCAGGTAACATTTTTGCAAATCAAGGGAATCAAGATGACGACCAAGTTTTGATTATAGTAAAAGATCATTTTGTACTGTCTAATGTTCATCCCTATATTGAAGATGGTAGAACCTTTGTCCCCATACGTTTTATTGCGGAGGAATTAGGATTTTACGTGAAATGGATAGGGGAAAAGAAAGAAGTTCATATTACTGATGGAAAGAAAAAAGTACAATTAACCATTAATTCTAAAGATATGATCATAGATGAAAAGAGGCTTACCTTAGATGTGGCGCCAAGAATCAAAGAGGATAGAACCTTTGTCCCGTTACGTGCTATTGCCGAAGCTTTTGATGAATTGGTGGACTGGTCCCAAGAGGCAAAAACTGTATTTATAGGTGAGAATCCAAAGTATCATCAATTCTACCCTGGGGTGTATTATTATAATAATGAAGAACCAGTAATTTCCACCTTTACTTTTAACGCTGTATCTTGGGAATTAAATCCAAACCTTGAAAATGTTGAAAATATGGTTTTTACTTCTAGGGCAGGTTTTTTAAGTCAAACGGAAATGTATTTTACCACATATTTTATGTCGCCAGCTGGTCATATGATTTATGAACTATTACCTTATCACCCTAAAACATTTATTCCAGAAGAGGAAAAGATAGTCCCAAAAGAAAAACAGTTAAAGGACGAATATTATATTTCTTCAAATCCCACAGATCCCCTTATTGGTTCTTGGTATGGAAAAGGCACTACAGTTACTAAAGATGAATTCTTTGACTCCTATGTTTATATTACGAAAGTAAAGGAAAATTACTACCATGTGGTTGAAAGGTCCATTAAGGAGAATGGCTCCCAGCTTATTACCAAATCCTATTTAACTTTTGACCCTAAGGAAGGGTTTATAGACTTTGAAAGATCTTATGAAACCACAAAAGCTACAGGTGATTTTAAACCTTCTTGGTACGCACCAGAGGGTAGACGGATTCTTATCGATAATACTCATATGATGAATGCTGACGATGCAAATATTGTTTTTCAAAAATATTAACAGGAATATTTCACCAGAAGTTTTCAAGAGAGCTCCTTATGTTAAAGGGCTCTCTTTTTATAGTTATAAAAATGATAGGATTCATTTCTTTTTTCTACCATAGGATTTGTAAGAAAATATCTAAAATCCCTTTACAATTTAGGTTCAGTTTAGTACAATAACAATGCTGAATGATAATTTAATCAACTAAACTAATAAAGTGGCGGGAGGTTTATAATGAGAAAGAGATGGATGATATTAGTTTTATTAGCAGGACTATTATTAACTGCTTGTGGTGGAAACGGAAACAATGGAAATAATGGAAAGACGAACAATGGTGGAAATGAAGGAAATGAAACAGAAGCAACAGCTGATACTAAGGGAGCAGCTGATATAGAAGGAAAGACCTTTATTTTAGGTTTGGATGATACCTTTGTTCCTATGGGTTTTCGTGATGAAAGTGGGGAATTGGTAGGTTTTGATATTGATTTAGCTAAGGAAGTTGCAAAACGTGCAGGATTCGAATTAGAGTTTCAACCAGTGGATTGGAATTTAAAGGAAGCAGAGTTAGATTCTGGTAATATTGATTTTATTTGGAATGGATATTCTGTTACACCAGAACGTGAAGAAAAGGTGGCTTTTTCCCAACCATATATGGACAACAAACAGATCATTATTACCTTAGCAGATTCAGATATTAACTCAAAGGCTGATTTAGCAGGAAAAATGGTAACAGTTCAAGGAGAGTCTTCTGCACTAGAAGCAGTACAAAAGGATCAAGAATTTGTAGATTCTTTAGGAGGAGATTTAGTAGAGTTTCCAACAAATATAGAATGTTTTAAAGATGTAGAGGCGAAACGTTCCGATGCTATTGTTGTAGACGAAGTTTTGGCAAGAGATTACATGAAGAAAAATGACGAACAAAAATTTAAAGTTCTAGATGAAGATTTTGGAGAAGAAGTCTTTGCTGTTGGAATGCGAAAAAGTGATAAGGCATTAATTGAAGCAGTGAATAAGGCTTTGGACGAAATTAAAGAAGATGGAACCTTTGAAGAAATTCGTGGACGTTGGTTTGCTGATAATTAATAGAAATTGAGGGGTTATGGATGTATTAAATATGCTCATCCCTATGGTAATCAAAGGATTGAGAATGACATTAGGGGTTTTCTTTATTACCCTAGTCTTTTCTCTTCCTTTATCCATAGTGGTAGCAAGACTTAGACTTTCAAAAAATCTACTTATATCAAGATTAACGGCAGTATACATCTATTTAATGCGAGGGACACCACTACTTTTACAAATGATGTTTATCTTTTTTGGTTTACCAGAATTACCTGGTGGTGGATTGGTTTTAGGAAGAGAAATGGCCATATATGTGGCTTTTATTCTAAACTATACCGCTTATTTTGCGGAAATATTCCGTGGGGGTATTCAATCTATAGACCAAGGGCAATGGGAAGCTGGAGAGGTACTAGGATTAAGTCGTTTGTATACGTTTAAAAAGATTATCTTACCTCAAGTGATAAAGAACATACTGCCTTCTTTAAGTAATGAAATTATTACATTGGTAAAAGATACTTCATTAGTATTTTCTTTAGGTGTTATGGATGTATTAAAAGCTGCAAAAGCTACAGCTATGCGCTTTTCCACCTTGTCACCGTATTTATATGTAGGAGGAGTATATCTTATTTTAGTTGCTGTACTTACTAGATTACTAGATCGTACAGAAGAAAAGTTTTCGTATTATCGATAAGGAGGTTTTATGCTTTCCATAGAACATTTAAAAAAATCATTTGATGACCTTGTAGTCTGGGATGATTTAAACACGGTTATCCATCGAGGTGAAATTATTTCGATACAAGGAAAATCAGGGGAAGGGAAGACCACCTTTTTACGTTGTTTAAATAATTTAGAAACAGTGGATGGTGGGACCATTACCATTGAAGGACAAAATCTTGTTTGGGAAAAAGACGGAAAAATAAATTATGCTGATGGAAATGAATTACGAGAAATTCGAAAAAAAATTGGGATGGTATTCCAAAACTTTAATCTTTTTCCCCATATGACAGTCTTAGAGAATTTACTTTTAGGACCAAGATATTTAAATTTAGGTACTGAAGAAGAATTGAAATGTCGTGCAAGGGAACTTTTAAAAAGTATGGACTTAGGAGATAAGGAAGATTTTCTACCCTATCAATTATCTGGAGGTCAAAAACAACGAGTGGCTATTGCTAGGGCTTGTATGCAAAATCCAGAAATCCTATGTTTTGACGAACCCACTTCAGCCCTTGATGAAACTACTAGGGATCAAATCGAAGAAATTATAAAAAAATTGGCAAAAAATGGAATGACAATTTTAATTGTCACCCATGATAATACTTTTGCGAAAAGTATTTCCCATCGTATTCTTCATATCGAAGAAGGGGAGTTTCGTGAAGAAAAAATTGCATCATAAGATTAAAAGTAGATATCCTTTGGGTATCTATTTTTCTTGAAAAGAGGGGTATCAATTTTCAAATGGAATCATGGTATAATAAGGGGAAGGAGGAGCTATGAAACTACTATTACTTATCATATTATTTACTTTATATAGATTTGCTATGCCTTCCTCTGTACATGGTGAAGATGAAAAAATCATTACTATTTTAGCTACAGCAGATGTTCATGGAAGGATTTTACCTTGGGATTATACTACAGACGAAGAAGACCTTTCTGGCTCCCTAGCACAAATTGCAACATTAGTAAAAGAAATTAGGGAAGAAGGGGAAGTCTTACTATTAGATGGAGGAGATTTGCTTCAAGGAAATTCTGCTGGGTTATTTCATCGAGAGAAGGTACATCCTGGAATCAAGGCCTTAAACCTTATGGAGTATGACGCTTGGACCATTGGAAACCATGAATTTGATTTTGGGATGGAACCTTTATATCATGCCCAAAAAGCTTTTCAAGGAATGACCATTGCTGGAAATCTTTTTGATTTTTCAAAGCCAGGGCTTTTCCCTTCGTATGGAATTTTTGAAAAAGATGGTATTTCCATTGGTGTTATTGGTATGACCACTCCTATGGTGGAAGAATTTAAAAAGGAAACAGATCTTTTACATTCCATTCATATTACAGATCCTGTGGAAGAGGTAAGAGATGCTATACTTTCCTTAAAAGGGAAAGTACATGCTATGGTAGGACTTTTTCATATGGGATTGGAAAATGAAAATGGAATTCCCCATACAGGAGTTCGAGATATTATTGAAGAAAATCCTGAGTTAGATGTGGTGATTGCTGCTCATATGCATCAATTATACGATGGTGTATTCATTAACAATACTTTAGTAGGAGAACCAGGGAAATTTGCAACCCATCTTCTTCGGATGGACCTTACTTTTTGTAAAAAAAAGGGACAATGGCATTTAAGAGAAAAATCCTCTAGACTGATTCCTGTAGCAGAAGAAGAAATTATTGCTCCTTGTAAAAAAATCCTTACTTTATCTCTCCCCTATCATCTAAAAGCAAGAAGATTTGCAGGAGAAATCATTGGTAGATTAGTAGGGAATCCTTTAGTTCCAGATCATACCATTCCTAAGATTCCCATTGTTCAAATAGAAGAGACACCTTTAACAGATTGGATTTCTCAAGTGATGAAATCTTATAGTGGAGCTATGGTGGTTGCTCATCAGATTGATAATGATGATGCGAAAATGGATCCTGGTGTGATTCGAAAAAAAGATATCTTTAGAAATTATCAGTACATGGGAGGAGAAGTTACAGTATATCAAATAACAGGAAGGGATTTAAAAGACTATATGGAATGGTCTGCAGGGTACTTTAACCGTTCTGTTCCAGGTGATATTACCATTAGCTTTCATCCTGAAAGAAGAAAACTAAAATATAGTACTAATGATATTTTTGGAGGTCTATGTTATACCATTGATTTACGACGTCCTAAAGGTCAGAGAATCGTAAATTTGTCTTTGGAAGATGGAACAATTATAACCGAGGATATGATATTGACAATAGGTGTCAATGCTTATCGTATGGGAGCTCTTTTAGGGCCAAAGGGTCCTTTGGAAGGGCGTAATATAAAAGTTCTATATTCCACAGGAGATCAGGAACATTGGGGGAATGAAGGTAAGATTCAAAATCTTATGATGAAGGATATACGAAGACGGAAAGGAAAACTTGAAATTGAAAAGGAAAATCGCTGGGAAATCATTGGACCGGATTTAAAAATCCCAGGAGCCATGGAAGGTCTTTTTCTTTTGCAACAAGAAATTATAGAAGTTCCCTCGATAGATGGAGCAACGAATATATCTTCAGTTAATCTTTATCAGACTTTACAAGAAGAAGAAATCCAAGACATACTATATCGAAGTGGACTTGATGACAAAGAAGGACCAAAAGATTGTTTAGCTGGTGAATTTTACCAATGGGTTTATAATAAAATAAAAACAAGGTAGTAAATTTTCTTCTTTATCACAGGAAAGCTTGCAATCTATAAAAAAATCGTGTATAATGATTAAAAATTATATCCTTATCCGGAGTGGTGGAGGGACTGGCCCTATGAAGCCCGGCAACCTGTTTTTTTACGTGGTGCTAATTCCAGCGGCGTAGCCGAAAGATGAGTGAATGTATCCTCTTACGGTTTTCCGGGGAGGATTTTTTTATAGGGAAGGGGGGATTCTATGATAGATGTAAAGCACTTGGTAAAAGAATTTGAATTAAATGGAAACACCTTTCGAGCAGTGGACGATGTTTCCTTTCATGTTGATAAAGGTGAAATTTACGGTATTATAGGATTATCTGGAGCAGGAAAGTCCACTTTAGTTCGATGTTTAAATCGTCTTGAAGAGCCATCTGAAGGTGAAATTTATATTGATGGTGTGGAATTAATGTCCTTAGGGAAAAAGGAGCTTTTAGCGGAACGGAAAGAAATTGGAATGATTTTTCAATCCTTCAATTTATTTCATCAAAAAACTGTGTTTGAAAATATTGCCTATCCTTTAGAAATCATGAAATTGCCTAAGGAAGAAATAAAAGAAAGGGTGGAAGAACTTTTAACTTTTATTGATTTAGAATCTAAGAGGAATTCCTATCCTGCTGAAATATCTGGAGGACAAAAGCAAAGGGTGGCTATAGCTAGAGCCTTAGCAACAAAACCAAAGATTCTTTTAAGTGATGAAGGAACTTCTGCCCTTGATCCAGCAAATACAGAGCAAATTTTAGAACTACTTCGTCGTGCCGTGAAAGATTTTGATATGACTATTATTATGATAACCCATCAAATGGAAGTGGCAAAGGATATTTGTGATCGAATTGCTGTAATGGAAAATGGGAAAATCATTGAAGAAAATACAGTAGAAGCATTGTTTCAAGCACCAAAACAACAAAGAACAAGATCTTTTATAAAATCTTTACAAGATACTACAGAGGAAGAAATTATTAATCCAGAAGATTTTAAAGGGAAAGTCATCCGTTTAGGGTATGATAAAGATACTGTTCATTTACCGGTGTTAAGTCATTGTATACGTAAATTTAATGTAGATGTTAATCTAATTTCTGGAAATATTAATAAAGTTAGTTCTTCAAATATAGGGTATATGATTGTAGAACTCCAAGGGGAAAAACAAACAGTATATCAAGCAATGGATTATCTAGAAGAACAAGGTTTACGATTGGAGGTGCTATAATTTGGAAAGAATATGGGAAATTGTTTCACCTGCCATTCCAGAAACTTTATACATGGTCTTTTTTTCCGCATTTTTATCTTTATTACTAGGTTTACCATTAGGAATTATATTAACATTAACAAGGGAAAAAGGACTTGCCGAAAATCGTACAATTTATGGGATTTTAGATTGGATAATCAATATCTTACGTTCCTTTCCCTTTGTGATTTTAATCTTAGTGGTCTTTCCCCTTTCACGATTTATTGTTGGAAAATCCATTGGAACGACAGCTTCTATTGTCCCTTTAACAGTAGCAGCAACCCCTTTTGTGGCAAGACTGATGGAAGGGTATTTTCTAGAAGTGGATCGTGGTGTAATAGAAGCAGCAAAAGCTATGGGGTCTACCAATGGACAAATTGTATGGAAGGTTTTAATTCCAGAAGCCTTACCATCTATTGTTGGTGGAATTACTATGACCATTATTAATATTATTGGCTACTCTGCGATGGCAGGAATTTTAGGTGGAGGTGGCCTTGGTGATGTAGCAAGTCGATACGGTTACCAGAGAAATCAGTTAGATATTCTTTGGGCATCTGTACTTGTAATCATCGTTATTGTTCAAATTGTCCAGTTTATTGGAAATAAATGGGCGAAAGCTCTAAATAAAAAGTAAAAATTTAAGGAGGATATTATGAAAAAAAGAGTTGTATTATTATCCCTTTTCTTAGTCCTTTCACTTTTAGTGGTAGGTTGTGGAAAAGGAAATAACGGAAACAATGGTAATAATGAGGGAGCAAATGATAATGCTCAAGTAGAAGGAGTGGCACCAGAAGCTACAGCAGATGGCTCTGGAGAATCATTAGAAGAAGATAATAAAATTGTACTTGGAGTAAGTCCTGTTCCTCATGAGGAAATTGTAGAAGCACTAAAAGATAAGTTTACAGAAGCTGGTCTAGAAGTTGAAGTAGTTGCCTTTGACGATTATGTTCAACCAAATGTTGCTTTAGACGAAGGGGATTTAGATGCTAATTATTTCCAGCATAAACCTTATTTAGATTCCTTCTCTGCTGAAAGAAACTTAAAACTTACCTCTATTGGTCCTGTGCATATTGAACCTATGGGATTTTACTCTGATAAAATAAAATCCATTGACGAGTTACAAGAGGGAGATGAGATTTTAATTCCTAATGACCCATCAAATGGAGCAAGAGCTTTATTATTATTAGAAAAAAATGGTTTGATTACATTAAAAGATTCTGAAGATCAAAATGTAACAGAAGCAGATATTGAAACGAACGAAAAGAATTTAAAGTTTACACCACTAGAAGCAGCAACGATTCCAAATGCTTATAAAGATGTTGCAGGTGCGGTGATAAACTCTAACTTTGCACTAGGTGCAGGTCTTACTCCTGGAAAAGACAGTTTAATTATTGAAGATAAGGAATCTCCTTATGCAAATATCGTGGCTGTTCGTACTGGAGAAGAGACAAAAGAAAAATTTAAGGTCCTTATGGATATTTTACAATCTGAAGATTGTAAGAACTTTATTGAAGAAAAATATGAAGGAAGTATTCATCCAACCTTCTAAGATCATCTGCCTTTCGTAAGAAGGGCAGTTTTCTTTTGTTTAAAAGTCGATTGAAGTTATACCTTAGAGGGTATAATACATTAGCAAGTAAACGTTTCATTTGAGAAGAAAGGAATTTCATCATGATTACAATGGAAAAAATAGATTATGTCATATCTGTAACAGGAGAGAACTATGAAAATGTTCGGAAAGCTCTCCTTGATGCAAATGGAGATGTAGACGAAGCAATCGAAATACTTAGAGGAAATCGTCAAAAAGTTTACAAAGAAGATGCTTATCAAGAAGGGTATCAAGAAGGGAAAAAACAAGAAGATAAAAGTGCTGGATTAGGGAATCACTTAGAAAACTTTGTGGATGAAATTATTGATGCTATCAAAGAAATTTGGAATAAGGGAAATGCTTCAAAACTAATCATTGAAGACGAAGGTAAAACAGTACTCTCCTTGTCATTAACAGTTTCTGCCATAGGTATTGTACTTTCTCCTTTAGTTGCATTAATTGGAGTATCTGCTGCTGTTATTAGTAAATACGACTTTAAGGTGATCATGGATACAGGAGAAGTGATTGATTTAAAAGAATATATCAAATCGAAAAAGAATTAAGTTCTGTCCCGAATGTAGCTCATTCGGGATTTTTTTGTAAAAAAAGAACTTGAGATTATCCCAAGTTCTCCAAGTGGTATATGGTATTGTACATTTTACATTACATTATTTTCCATACTTTTCTATTTTTTCTTCATAGAATCGACAGAAATTCGGATCCACAGTTCCAAGACCAAGGTATCTGGCCTTGTAATCTTTTAAGAGCTCTACAAATGTTTTTCCTAGAATCAGTATGACCACCACATTTATAAAGGTGGGAATCACCGTACTAAAATCAGCTAATACCCATAATTGTGCAGGGGTAGAGCCATAAGTTACAGTAATATAGGTTAAAATAGCACCAGGTAGTGGATTGGTAAAACGATAAATATTCATAATTGTATTTTTCATTTTACTTTTACTAAATGCATGGGTTAATAATACATAGTAATAAGTATACCAACCAGTAGCTGTTGTAAGACCAAAGAAGAAAATAGATAGAGCAACAATAATTCTAGCAAAGTTTCCTATATTTTGCTCTAAAGCTGTTAAAGTTAAGTCAGCTCCCATAATACCACTATTCCATAAACCAGTGGTAATAATTAAAAGACCGGTAGCGGTACAAATAACAATAGTATCTACAAATACTTCAAAAGCACCCATAAGACCTTGTTTAATTGGATGGTTGGTTTCAGCTGTAGCATGAACCATTGGTGACGTTCCCCAACCAGCTTCGTTGGAATAAACAGATCGGGCAAAACCTAATTGTAATGCCTTAGAAACGGTAGAACCTACAAAACCACCAACAGCCGCTTGTGGAGTAAATGCATGAGCAAAAATCGTTCCAAATGCAGCAGGAAGTTGAGATGCATTCATAATAAGTATAATAATGACACAAGCTACGTAAAATAAACACATAAATGGAACTAAGTAACCAGCAATTTCTCCAACACGTTTTAACCCACCAATAATAATTCCATAAATACAAATAACAAGAATAATAGAAGGAATCATTAAAGGAATATCAAAAGTTGTACCTACTGCTTCTGCAACAGTAAAGTTTTGTAAAGTGATAAAGAAGGTAATAAAGATTCCACCACCAAATAGGATGGACCATATAATCCAACTTTTTACCCCTCTTTCTTCTCCAAGTCCTTTTTGCATATAGTATGTAGGTCCACCAAAGTGAGAACCGTCTTCTGCAGTGGTACGATAGTATACAGCTAAAGTAACCTCTGCCATTTTAATAACCATTCCTAAAAATGCTGCAATCCATAGCCAAAATAGAGCTCCAGGTCCACCAGTGGCAATAGCGGTACCAACTCCTGATATATTGGAAACTCCAACAGAACCACCAATGGCGATAGACACTGCTTGGAAAGGTGACAATTTTTGCTTACTAGAGGGAATTTCTGGATCCTTGGTAAAAGGAGTTTTTAAGATAAGCCCTAAATATCTAAATTGAAAAAACTTACTTTTAAAACTAAAGTATAATCCTGTGACAACAATGGCAATCAATAGGGGTTTTCCCCAAAGAAATCCTGTAAAAGCTTCAAACTTTTCAAAAAGTGTCATACTACTCTCCTTTCAAGATAAATTCATTATACCACTTTATCAAATGAAATTGATTGATAAAAGTATAGCATGAAAAGGGGTAGGTTACAAGGATAAATAAGTATGCCAAAATTAGATAAAAATTATCTTTTGTAGTATAATAAATACATCGAGATTATAAAGAGTAAAGTAAGAAAGGAGAATTCAATGGAAAAAATGTTATTTTATGCAATGGAAGGGGAAAAGATGTGTTTTTTACACGCTCTAATGAATGCCTTTGATTTAAAGGAAGATGGAGTGGATGTAAAAATTGTCTTTGAGGGAAAAGCAGTAACATTGCCAAAAGTTTTAGAAGAAGAAAAGAACGGACTCTATTTAAAAGCAAAAGAAGCAGGGATTATTGCAGGAGTTTGTAAAGCTTGTTCTAAAATGTTGGAAGTATTAGAAGCGAATGAAAGCTTTGGACTTACTATCTTAGACGATATGAATGGACATGCTGGAATGAAGCCATATTTAAAAGACGGATATGAAGTAGTAATATTTTAAAAAAAGGCTCGCAACGAAAAAAGTTGCGAGCCTACGTATTTATTTCTTTTGAACTGCTCCAACAATAAGTAGTAGGATGACAGACCCTGCTACAGCTATAAGTAAGCTAGATAAGTTAAAGCCTGTTACTTTACCAAAATTAAAAACTTTAGTTCCAATCAATCCACCAATAAAAGATCCTACAATACCTACAACAATATTGGCAACAGCTCCCATAGAAGCATCTTTTCCAACAATTTTACTAGCAATCCATCCTGCTAAAGCCCCAAAAATTAACCAAAATAACATAAAGTATCCTCCTCTTATAAACATGAATTAGTAATTTCTTTCCTGTACTATGATACCCAGTAGATAGAACATTAATCAGATTTTATAATATCCTCTCCTAAAACTTGAGTCCTTAAAATATCATTAAAGGTATTCGGATGATCGATAAATACAGCATGACCACAATGAGGAATTTCAAAAAAATCAGGTTTTAATTTTTTAAAATATTGACGATTTTCCCTAGCATAGGAGTAGGAAATAATCATATCATTACTTCCGTGAACAATGGTCATTGGACAATCTATCTTAGAAATTCTACCATTGCCGTCCATGGCCCCATTATTTTCATGAGTCATGTTAAAGGTAACAAGAGCTGTATTAATGTCAATTAAATTTCTTTGTTTCATAACCTCGTCTAAAAGTCTTTCAAAAAGTTTAGGAGGAGGTGCTATAGAATTAAAAATAAGGGTATTCCATAAAACCTTCATTAAAGATCGATTTTGCTCTTTTAAGGCATTGGCAACAGGTAAGACAGTAACTGGTTCTTTTTCTACATCTTCTCGGGAACATAATCTTCTTGTCATAAAAGGTAAAGCTGCTCCTCCAAAACCATACATCGTATACCCTTTCACACTTACTGAAGAAGTTAAAATCAAATGGTCAACACGTTCTGGCATCATAGCAGCAAGTTCCATCCCAATGGCTCCTCCCATGGACCACCCTAGGATTATAAATTTGTCCAACTCCTTAGCCTCAATAAAAAGTCTAACATCTTGGGCAAACTCATAAAAAGAGTCTCGCTCTACAAAGTCACTATCCCCCATTCCCACTAAATCCACAGCATAGATTGTCATAGAATCTTCAAACTCAGCCATAATATTTTGGAAAAAGGCTGAAGAACTTAAATTCCCATGAATCATCAAAATTTTTGGGCCACAGCTTCCAACCTGACGGTAAGCCATGGTAATTCCATTATTTAACTTTTCATAAAAAACAGGATACTCTTTCAAAACTTTCTTCCTTCCTTACATCATAACCTTTATTATATCATGAAAAACAAAAGAGTAAAAATCCAATTACAAAGGTAAATCATGAGTAAAGAGGGAAACCATAGTTAGGAGAAAAGATAATTTTCCATCTACCTTTAAAATAAAAAGAAGAAATAAGATTAAAAGTCATAGACACTGGCAATATAGTATTACTGATGGATATGAAGAAAGGTGTAGAATACTTATTGCCATATCTTTAGAAAAAAAGATGTTACAAAATATAAAATAGAAAGAATAAGACTTGAAAATCAAGATGTAGAAGTAAAAGATAACCAAGAAAAGAACTATAAAAAGGAGTAAGTCCTTGAGTCGGACTTGCTTTTTCCCTATAATAGAGGGAA
>JAUNVD010000056.1 GCA_030537855.1 Tissierellia bacterium
ATTCTCAAGGAATGAACCAAAAAATAGCCATGTATACTCAAAAGTCCTTGCGACAAAATTTAATAGATTATTTTACCGCACTTTCTAAGTCTCAAAATACCAAAACGATTCGATTGCCTGTCTCAAAAAAACAGTTATCAGACTATTTTGGAGTGCAAAGACCTTCTTTGTTTCGTGAATTAAAACGAATGAAAGAGGATGGATTGGTGAGCATTAACAATAGGTCTATTACCATTCATTTTTAACTCTTCTTTTATGACTCATGTAAAATCATGGATGCTATATAAGATTTTGTTAAATTTTGTTTCACAATGAAGGGGAAAATGTATCATTTAGAGTCCTTATAAAAAAAGAAAAAGGTTTCTGTCTCCTTTTACTTTTAGGAGACAAAAACCTTTTTTCTATCCGTTGATACATAACATATGTGAACGGAACTTTAAAAGTCTCTTTACTAGAAACTATAATTAAGCTTCTTTTAAAATTTCACGAACTCTTTCAATTCGTTTTAACATTTTCTTTTTACCTAGTAAATATATAATATTTTGTAACTCAGGTCCATGAATATTTCCAGATATTGCTGCCCTTGTTGGCATATATAGATTTTTCCCTTTAATACCAGTCTTCTTTTGAATCTTCTTCATAAGACCTTTTGCATACTCCATATCAATGGATTCTACAGAATTCAACTCTTCTTCCAAAGCATCTAGTAATTCAGGTACTTGTTCTCCTTTTAAAACTTCCAATGCTTCATCTTCTGTAATTTCTAAGTCTCCAAAAATAAAGGCTGTTTTATCCGGTACTTCTTCTAATCTAGATAGTGAATCTTTTACGGTTTCTATTAATGTATTGAGCCAATTCATATGACCTTTTGCAGATGAAGCTGGAAATAATCCTGCTTTATCTAAATAAGGAATTGCTAATTCTGTTAATCTTTCTGTTGGATATTCTTTAATATAGTGGGCATTTACCCAATCTAATTTATGTTTATCAAAAATTCCACCAGCTTTTGAAACTCGGTCAAAGGTGAATTTTTCGATTAATTGATCCATAGAAAGTATTTCTTCGTTATCATCACTACTCCAGCCTACTAAAGCCAAGTAATTAATCAGACCTTCTGGTAAGTATCCTCTTTCCTTAAAGTCTTCTACAGAAACATCTCCTTGTCGTTTTGACAATTTTTTCCGATCTTGATTTAATACTGCTGGCAAATGAACATATTCTGGCTTTTCCCAGCCAAACGCTTCGTATAGCATAATATGTTTTGGTGTAGAAGATAACCATTCTTCCCCTCGAACAATATGTGTAATTTTCATTAAATGGTCATCTACCACTACTGCCATATGATAGGTTGGAAAACCATCAGATTTCATTAAAACCTGATCGTCGATTTCGTCTGTATTAATCGTAATATTTCCACGAACTGCATCATGGAATGTAATATCTTTATTATGAGGAAGTTTTAAACGAACAACATATTCCTCTCCCTCTTCAATTCTTTTCTTTGCCTCTTCTATAGGGATTCCTCGACACAACCCGTCATATTTGGGGATTTGTCCTTTTATCTTTTGTTCTTCCCGAACCTTATCTAAGCGATCCTTAGAGCAAAAGCAATAATAAGCATCTCCTTGTTCAATTAATTGGTCAACATATTTTTTATAAATATCCAGTCTTTGAGATTGAATATATGGGCCATACTCTCCTTTTTGAACAATTTCTCCATCTTCTACAAATACACCTTCATCATAATCCACACCTGCCCACTGTAAAGATTGGATTAGATTTTCAATCGCACCTTCTACAAAACGTGTACGATCTGTATCTTCAATTCTTAATACAAAAGTACCTTGCTCTTTTCTTGCAAATAGATAATTATATAAAGCCGTTCTTAGTCCACCAATATGCAAAT
Organism: Tissierellia bacterium; assembly: GCA_030537855.1. Classification (GTDB taxonomy): domain Bacteria; phylum Bacillota; class Clostridia; order Tissierellales; family Peptoniphilaceae; genus JAUNVD01. The sequence continues at coordinate 1,907 of JAUNVD010000056.1, forward strand.
AACCAGTTGGACTAGGGGCAAAACGAACTCTTACTTCAGACATAAACGTCCCTCCTTTATATTCCTAGTCTATTATAACATAGCTTATGATTTGACAAAAGAAAAGCCGAGGTTTTCCTCGACTTTATGCTCCAAGATAAGCTGCTTTAATACTAGCATCATTTAATAAATCTTTAGCATTTCCATGATTTACAATTTTTCCAGTTTCCAATACATAGGCTCGATGAGATATAGAAAGAGCTATTTGAGCGTTTTGTTCCACTAAGAGAATCGTAACCCCTTCTTTATTTAATGTTTTAATAACATCAAAGATTTCTTCTACAAAAAGAGGAGCTAGTCCCATGGAAGGTTCATCTAGTAGTAAAAGATCAGGATCACTCATCATGGCCCTTCCCATGGCAAGCATTTGTTGTTCCCCACCTGATAATGTTCCTGCCGCTTGATTTTTTCGTTCCTCCATACGAGGAAATCTTTCGTAAACATGTTCAATCTTCTTTTTTAGCTGTTCAGCAGTATCCTTAGTAGTATATGCACCTAATTGTAAGTTGTCGTATACAGAAAGTCCTTTAAAAACCCTTCTTCCTTCAGGAACTTGGGCAATCCCCATTTTCGTAATTAAATGAGATTTTGTTTTTGTAATATCCTTATCTTCATAGCTAATCTTACCTTCTTTGGAAGGAAGTAGCCCAGATATGGTTTGAAGTGTTGTTGTTTTACCTGCACCATTTGCTCCAATTAAGGAAACTATTTCGCCTTTATGAACTTCAAGTTCCACTCCTTTTAAAGCATGGATGTTTCCATAATAAACATGTAAGTTTTCCACTTTTAATAGACTCATCTCATACCTCCTCTGAACCTGTTCCTAAGTACGCTGAAATAACGGCAGGATCATTAATCACTTCTTGCGGGTCCCCTTCGGAAATGATTTGACCGTAATTTAACACCATAAGTCGTTCACAAATTCCAAGTACTAACTTCATATCATGTTCAATTAATAATATAGTCATATTAAAGTTTTTTCGAATCAAGTCGATGGTGGCCATTAACTCTTCTGTTTCTGTAGGATTCATTCCTGCTGCAGGCTCATCTAATAACAGAACCTTCGGGTTAGTTGCCATAGCACGAGCAATTTCTAATTTTCTTTGTTTTCCATAGGGTAAAGAATGGGCAGAATAATGTTTAAATCCATCTAATCCAAAGATTTTTAATAAATCCATTGCTCTTTTTGTAACTTCCCGTTCTTCCTTCCAGTAGGATTTCGTTCGAAACATCCCAGGTAGTATTCCATACTTCATATCCAGATTTGCACCTATCTTTACATTGTCTAGTACAGATAGATATCCAAAAAGACGGATGTTTTGGAAGGTTCTTGCTACTCCCATCTCCACAATCTTTTCTGTTTGTTGTCCATTAATCTTTTGATCTTCTAAGATAATTTCACCTGTTGTTGGAGTGTAAACACCGGTAATCATATTAAAAACTGTGGTTTTGCCAGCGCCATTAGGACCGATTAAACCAAGTAATTCTCCTTGCTTTAAGTCCATATTAAATTCACTAACTGCTTTTAATCCTCCAAAGGTTATACTAACATCTTTTGCTTTTAAGATTGTATTGGTCATTCTCTTACCCTCCTTCCTTTAATCACATTGTGTACAAAGGCGGAAAGAGAAAATTCTTTTCTTCCAAGTAATCCTTCTGGTCTAAAAATCATCATAATGATTAAAATTAAAGCGTAAATAATCATTCGATATTCATCAAAGCTAATAAGAAGTGCAGGAATAATGGTAAGGACTATAGCAGATAAAGTAGCTCCTGTAAAAGATCCCATACCTCCTAATACTACCATAACAAGGATATTGATCGAATAATTATAATCAAATAATTTTGCCCCAAGAATACCTACATTATGAGCATAAACTCCTCCTGCAATTCCTGCAAAAAAAGCAGATAATGCAAAGGCAAAAGTTTTATAAAAAGTAATTGGAACACCAGATGCTTCCGCTGCAATTTCATCTTCACGAATAGCCAGAACAGCTCGTCCATGACGAGAAGTCATCACCGAAAACATAAGAGTCACTGATAAACACATAATACCATAAATAAGGCCAATATATTGAACCTTAGGAATTCCTAAAAGTCCTTGTGCTCCACCTGTAAAGTCAAAGTATTCAATTAATGCACGAATAATTTCACCAAAAGCTAAAGTTATAATTGCTAAATAATCCCCTTTTAATCGAAGTGCAGGAATACCAATGGCAATCCCGATAATACAAGCAAGGGTACCTCCAATTAATAGGCCTACTAAATAACCTGGGATTCCAGGAAGAATACCAGCTTTCGTAAAAAGTGCAGCACTATAAGCACCTACAGACATAAAACCTGCATGTCCCAGTGTAATTTGACCAAGGTTTCCCACAGTAATATTTAAACTCGTAGCTAAAATAATATTAATACAAGTTAAAATGATTAAACTTTTTACAAAACGAGTCATCATTCCTGTAGCACCAAGTAAAAATAATACGCCGTAAAAAGCAACGAGTAAAATTAAAGTTAATAAGTACATTCCTTTTCGTTCTCTTGTCACTTCTTACACCTTCTCTCTTTCATCTTTTCCAAGAAGTCCTGTAGGTCTTACTAATAATACAATAACTAAAACTCCAAAGACTAAAGCATCTGCTAATCGACTGGATAAATACGCCCTCGTCAACGCTTCAATAACACCTAAAATTAATCCACCTGCCACAGCTCCTGGAATTAATCCAATTCCTCCTAAAACTGCTGCTGTAAAAGCTTTAATCCCAAGCATAGATCCCATAAGGGGAGTCACTTGAGCATAGTGTGATAAGTAAAGGACAGAAGCAACACCTGCCAAAGCCGAACCTATAGCAAAGGTCATTGTCATTGTTGTGTCCACATTAATTCCTACAATCGCTGCAGCACCATAATCTTCACTTGTAGCCACCATAGCTTTTCCATACTTCGTTTTCTTCATAAAAATTTGAAGGGCAATGGTTAACACCGCAGTTACAAGTATAGTCATAATTGTCACATAAGGAATCTTTAAAGAACCTACTTGGATTGGACCATGATCAAAGATTTTTGGTACTGGTCTTGCACTTGCAGAAAAAACCTTCATAAATACATTTTGTAACAATAAACTAACCCCAATTGCAGTGATCAAATTAGAAATTCTAGGACTGTTTCTCAAAGGTTTATACGCTACTCGTTCGATAAATACTCCCATTAAAGCACAGCCTATCACAGCAGGAATCACAGATAGATAGGGAGGTAAGCCCATCTTTACCAATTGTAATTGCATTGTAAATAAAGCGATATAAGACCCCACCATAATAATTTCACCATGGGCAAAATTTATTAGTTGTGCAATTCCATATACCATTGTGTATCCTAGGGCCACTAGAGCATAAATACTGCCAAGCTGTAGTCCATGTAGGATTTGCAATAATATCTGCATAATATCCTCCTAACTATCATAAAAAAGGCCACCGGTTGGTGGCCTCGTTTATGGATATTTATTTTGCTCCCGGATTTACTACGGAATCAAATTTGTATTCTCCATTTTCAATCTTAATAATTGTTCCGGCCTTAATCGGATTATTGTTTTCATCAAAGGTTAAGGATCCGGTAACTCCTTCAACTTTTACAGCTTTTAAAGCATCTGTAACAGCTTCCGGATCAAGACTACCTGCAGATTCAATTGCTTCTTTTAAAATATAAACAGCATCATATCCTAGAGCTGCAAAAGCACTGGGATCTTCCCCGTATTTATCAGAATAAGTAGCAATAAAATCTTTCACTTTTTGATCAGTATCTTCTAAAGAGAAGTGATTTGTAAAGTAAGAATTTTCGATATCTTTGTAGTCAGATTCATCAAGAGTTTTAGCAACTCCATCCCATCCGTCTCCACCTAAGAAGGTAGAAGTTAATCCAACTTGACGAGCTTGCACTGTGATAAGAGCAATCTTTTCATAATAGTCAGGAATTACTAAAACATCTGGGTTTTCTGCACTAATATTAGTAAGCTGAGCTTTAAAGTCATTGTCTGCATCACTGTATCCTTCATCTGCAACAATTTCAATACCATTTTCTTTTGCAGTTTCTACAAATTGATCAGCAAGTCCCATAGAATAATCACTTGAGTTATTTCTTAAAACAGCTGCTGTTTTTGCATCTAAAGTTTCTTTTGCATAGGTTGCAAGTAAAACACCTTGGTATGGATCTGTAAAGCAAGCTCTAAATACATTTGGTTTACCTTCAGTAATATCAGCTTGTGTTCCTGTAGGAGTAATCATAGGAATTCCATCAGCAACAGCAGAACCAGCTACCGCCAATGTTGGCTTAGAGGTAATAGCACCAATAATTGCATTTACACCATCATCCATCAGTTTACCATAGATATTAACTGCTTCTGTTGGGTCTCCTTTATCATCATAACTTACATATTCCACTTGCTTACCATCAATTCCACCATTTTCATTGATTTCATCAATCGCTAGTTTAATTCCATTTTCAGTAGTTGTTCCATAAACAGCAACATCTCCAGTTTTTGGAATAATTCCTCCGAATTTAATGGTATCTCCTGCAGCAGCATCTCCACCTGCATTATTTCCGTTATTTCCGTTATTTCCATTGTTTCCATTGTTTGCTCCCCCGCCACCACAAGCAGTAAGTAAAAGCAATGCGGCAAGAAGAACGGTAAGTTTTTTCTTCATATAAAATTCCTCCTTAACATGATAAGGGTTCCCCCTAATTAAATATACGGAATATTATATCAGAAATTAGCCCTTAAAGAAAGGACTAAACTTGAAGTTTTTCCCTATATTCCAATGTTTTTTAGGTAAAGGTTTGCTTTGTGAAACACTTCACTAAAATCTTATCTTGCTGGTAGTTTAGCTAAAATCTACGGATTTTCTCACAAAGTATTGTATTTTTTAAATTCAATACTAAATAGAGCTTTTCACTATATTATTTTTCATGACTTATACCATAAAATTTGTCTATTTAGTGGAGTGCAAATGTTTTCCTCTAAAAATAAAAATAAAGTCTTCCAACGAAGACCTTATTTCCTTTAATATAAGGCACCGGCACCATTCATTATTTCACTATATGCCCAATGCTTTTGGTTCACATCCTTAAACGGAGATTTGGTATGTTTTTTATAAAAGTCTCCATTTGCCCTTTCAAAGGCTCGATTAATAACTACACAAGCTTCTGCTCTTGTAATCTTCTTGTCAGGATTGAATTTCCCTTTCCCATCCCCTTTCATCAAACCTTTTTGTTCCACAGCACCAATAATATTATATGCCCAATGTTTCGTCTTCACATCAGAAAAAGAAGTGTCTTCTATAAATCCAGTGTTAAGACGTAAAATTTTAGCAATAATCGCTGCAAATTCAGCTCGTGTAATATGATTATTTGGTTTAAACGTTTTATCTTCATAACCTGTAATCAATCTAGATTGTTCCATATATCCAATAGCATCACTATACCATTTCCCTAGATCCACATCCTTAAAAGTTGGTTGTATACCTGTACTTCCATGAAGAAGGCGGTGGAAAACAACAGCCACTTCTCCTCTTGTCATTTCTTTTCCTGGTTCAAAAGTTTTATTTGGGTAACCTGAAATATACTTTGGCTCCAATTCTAATATAGCAGCAGAAATTTCAGAAATAGCTGTTTTCTTTTCTGATATAGTAGCCCCTGTTTTCACTTGCATATACTGTCCATTCGTTAAAGCCGCCATAAATCTTGCAGCATTTTCTCTAGAAGCACCACTAACTTTTATATCTTTTCCAAAATCTATAATATCCTCTAAAAGTTCATCTTCCGTTCCTGGTAAGATATCCGACTCCTCACTAGGTTTTACTGGATGTATTGGTGTATCTTCCTCTCCTACAGTAATAGTTTCTGACAATTTTCCTGGGATTCCTTGGATATTAAATGAAGAACTAATAACAAGGACCGTTCCCTTTTTTTGGGGATTGATTAGAATACTGAAATTTCCTTTATCATCACTTTTCCCTTGTCCAATCTCTTTCCCTAGACTTGTAATACTTACATTTCCATTTGGTTCTGTCTGACCGGTGATCATAGTGGTATTTTCTAAGACCTTATCTACCTTTAGAATCCCTGACTTTACAGGTTGTGTACTAGAGATATCCTTTTGATTAGAGACTTCATTCCCAGCAAGATCAAAAGTTGTTAGTACAAAAGAATTTTTAAAACCTTCTCTATTTTTCATATCCTTTTTTACTTCCACTTGAATATTAGCTGCTAAATTTCTCTCTCCCTTTAATCTTTTCACATTGTTCACAGTAAAGCTGAAAATATCATTTTGACCAATCGTACTTTTAGTCATCTTAATAGCATCTTGAGATACTGATGGAGTCACAAACTTAAAGTTTTTCACTTTTAAATGAGTATCAAATTTCACAGTAACTGAAAAAGTTTTATATTTCCTTTCGTACCCTTCTGGTAATGACATTTCCAATGTATAACTTAAGGTATCTCCCTTTTTAGCTTCATAAACTGCTGGTTGTGTTAAAAACGCTTGGATAGGTGTTTCCTTAGCAAATACCGATATCGATGAAAAAATAAATAAAAGAACCAAGAAACCAATCCATACTTTTTGGTTAATTACCTTATTCACAATGTACCTCCCTTTCTTAAGATATATAATTTATTATATCTTAAGATTTGTAACTATTTTGTTAAACTTTTATTACAAAGAAAAAAGGATGGACTCTCTTCATGAATCCATCCCCTTTTCCTGTGTTTTATTCTTTTAAGAAACTACGAACGGTGTAATCAATTAGCTTTGGTACCTTTTCTAAAAGATCTTCTTTGTAAATTCTTTCTGTATACTTATGAAGATCCTTTCCCCATGCTCCAATATTTAGTACTGGCATGGACATTTCTTTAATAAGTTCTAACGGTATTTCATAATTTTCTCCCCATAAGAGCATATTATTTTTAATATATTCAATGGTTTCATCAGAATCTGTAAACATCCCATAGCTTAAATCGCAAATACCAGTAAAGTAATTTTGTATCTCAAGCTCCTGTCCCACTTCTTCCTTAGCATATTTAAATAAGTCTTTCACAAAATCTTCCATTTCTTGTGCATTAGGTAGATCATAATTAGAAGTACTTGGATAATAGGGAGGAGCAAGTGCTAAGACAATCAAAGGATCCCTATTTTTGTAATAGCTTAGGGTAAATTCAATGAGACGATAGGCACCTTCCACCCGACTAATTTCATCTTGATTTAAAAGTTCAATGATTTCTTCTTCCTTTTTCTTTAAATTTTCTAAGAATTCTTCTCCACTTTCCTCTACAACAGCCTTATAAATATCATCGTAAAATAAAACCTTAGGTTCATAATTCATCTCTCCATAATCCACAGGAGATATTTTTCGAAACCTTTCATAACTGTCTTTCATATCATCAATAACATTTTGAAAAGCATCTGTTGTAATTTCCTTTAGTCGATTCATAATATCCATTGGAGATCGTTTTAAAGGAAGGATGGACATATATCCTCCTGCTGTAAGAGGCAAGGAAACATCATAGACCTCCTTACGATCCTTAAAATACAACCAAGTTCCTGGTGGTGCCACAGTATTACCAGCTTCTTCCATAAACTCTGTATTAAGTTCTGTTCGTCTAACAACCTCTGCTAGCATATTCACAGGATTTACACCAAGATAGATTTGTCCAACATGAGATAATTTCCCTCTTGCTAAAAAAATAGGCATAATCTTACCTATGGAGCCATCATAAATCGTAATCTTATTTTCATCCACCCTTTCATGAGGCTCTCCATTTAACATTAAAACATAATCTAAATCATATTTTTCTTTTAATTCTTTCATTAAATATGCAGCAGAACGCATACCAGCAGAAGAATTTTCTTCATCTGGTAAACCCATTAAAAGGATATTCCCTTGGAAGTCCTCTTGGGCATATTCTTCAAACAAAGAGAGGTGCATGGCTCCACCAGACTTCATATCAGAAGCCCCTCGTCCAAATAACCATTCCCCAGAATCTAAATCTTCCTTCGTTTCTTCATTAAAAGATACTTTTCCTGTCTTATATAGTTCTGCTAACTCATAGGGTTTATAAGCATATTCTTGATACTGTCCATAATCATCTGTATCAACGGTATCAGTATGGTGAATCATCACCACAGTTTTATTTCCCTTCCCTTTTAAAAAAGCCCAAGGAATTTTACGATCCAAATGATCATTTTTTACAGGATAGAGTCCCCAATGTTCAGGATGATTTTTAAAATAGGAACATTTATCCGTCCATTCTTTAAAGAAAATTTCATTATTCCTCTCTAACTCAGTCCCTGTATGGGTTACCGTTCCAACATAATGAAGTAAATTTTCTTCAATTCTCTTTCCACGATCCATATTATCGCCTCCTTGACATACATTTATATATAATATACAATAACCTTGGTAAAAATGGAATGAATGGGAGTGTACCTATGATAATACCTTCTTTAAAAGATTATGTTTATGAA
>JAUNVD010000129.1 GCA_030537855.1 Tissierellia bacterium
AGGTAGGGGGAGGTCAAATCTCTGTGACCAAATGCCCGTACAACGGTGCCGCCCTCTCACGCGCAAAAAATGGAATTCAAAGGGGGTATTAAAGGATATTTTTCCAATCTTTGGGGAAACCCATAAAATCGAATCTAAATGATCCTTGATATTTAGTAAAGGTTAGTTTCAAATCCTTTAATAAAGAATCCCATTGAGAATTAGACTGTAACATCCTTTTTATAATCAAAAGTACAGGGAAGATTTTATTCTGTTTTTGCTTATACTTTTCATTTTCTTTATAAAGACGTGGATTAACTTTTAACGGCATATTGTAAAGTCTAGTATAGTGGGCACAGATGTTTCTAACCTCAACAAGGCATAAAATCCAATTTTTTAAATATTTAGGGTCTGTATTGTAGTATTTAGAAATTTCCTTTTGATCTTCATCCTGTAAAATGCTGAATAAAGAAGATAAATTCCCAAAAGACATAAGTTCAACCGAAACCCATATAGGAAATTGACCATCATATTTTTTAATATGATGCTTAACAAAAGGCTTATTCCTTTGTCTATAAGTCTCTTTATTTAAGTTATCAAGTATGATTGAATATATAGATTTGCTATCTTTATCTGTTTTATAAACAAAATTGTTCTTGTCCATGAGAACATCAGGGCCATATTTAACAGATAAGTGATAGGCAATCTGAGTTCTAAGTTCTATTTCGATTTGTTCAATAGTTCTTATAAGATTATTTTTAAACTGACTGTCAAAGCAGTAAAGATTGAAAAGGTGCTCTATTGTTATGTAGTCTTTGTAATGTTCCTTATTATTGAATTTTTTAAGACCAATCCCATAACCTGACAGCCTATAATAATTTACTTTTTTTAAAACATCTTTTGCGAATTGATCATCAGTTATTGTAAGGTTGTGATCATCTTTTAATTTTTTAATCTGTTCTTCATAGGTTAAAGCAGGTTTTAATTTCATAAGTTTACTCCTAAGTATAAAAAAGCCCTCTCCGTGGTCCGCAAGTAGAAATCTACTTTAAGCGTGGAGAGGTTCTGTTACTTTAATTATAACAGAGAAAAATCAAATGTCAATGCTGTGGAGTAAAGTGGAAAAGTGATCATTGAGAAAGTAGGGGGTAATAGGGGGTGAGATAAAATCGCAAAAGACGGAACAAGACGAGGTGGCCAAAGGATCGGTGCTGGAAGAAAGTCAAAACCTTTAATCGAAAAAGTAAATGCAGGGCTTGAAGCAACGATTCTAGATCTTCCAAATGCCGAAGATTTGACGGGAGAAGATATGCCACCCATAAAAGAATATATGAAAAGGACACAAAAGAATGGTGAGAAACTCCACGCTGAAGAAATCTATCAAGAAACATGGGAATGGTTAAGACGTTTTTCCTGCGAGCATTTTATAGGAACTCAGCTTTTAAACCAATATGCCATGAGCGTTTCTCGTTGGATTCAGTGTGAAGAGGCCATTTCAGAATTTGGATTTTTAGCAAAACATCCAACCACAGGACAGGCCATCG
>JAUNVD010000130.1 GCA_030537855.1 Tissierellia bacterium
GACGGGGGTTTCCGTTCCTTTGAGTACCTTCGTTATTTCTAACTTCCCGTATTTTGCATTTTCTACTTTGTTCTCGACCACTGCTCCATCACCAGTTACGGTAAAAGAAATGGCTTCGGTATTTAGAATATATCCTTCCGCCGCTTTGACTTCTTCGACTTTGTATTTCCCTAAATCCAACTGATCAAAGACTAGTTTACCGTTTTCATTGGTAACTTGGTTTGCTAAAACAACTTCCCAAGTATTTCCGTCTTCGGATTCGACTTCTTTGTAGAGGGTAAAGGTGGCTCCGGGGACGGGGGTTTCCGTTCCTTTGAGTACCTTCGTTATTTCTAACTTCCCGTATTTTCCTGGTTTATTAATAGCAACCATTGATATTTTACCATCTTTTACTGTAAATTCAACATGCTCTGTATAACTTTTGATCTCTTTGATTGCCTTTTCCGCTTTATAATCCACAACAAAATCAACAACAGCCTTTTCCTTAAAAACAAGACGATATTTATTATTATCATATAGAGGTAAATTTGTAAATTCTTTTTGGAATTTATTGTCTTTATTTACATTAAACTCTCCAACTTTTTCATATTCATTACTTTCCTTATCTAATACAAATAAATCAAAAGTTAAATTTAAATCTTTATAATGTTTCTCAAGTTCCTTAATATCATTTTCATTTTCTAAATTGTATTCTTTTCCTTCTCTATTTTCAAACTTCTTTTCAAAGGATAAGTCATGGCCACCCATGATTAAATTCCCGTTGGTTGCCAATCCACCACCGTGACGTGACAAATTATTTTTAATGATTAATCCATAGTTTTCTTCGGCGACATCTGTAGAAGTTGCAATCAGTCTTACCATATCTTTTTGAGGCCATACATATCCTATAGGTTTAAATTCCTTATCTTTTACCAATCCAAGATCTCCAGGATGAACCATGTTACTACTAGTAGTAGGATATATCGTTTCGTCTCTATAGAAAAAGGCAGCCTTATATGAAGTTACAGCATTTTCTGCAATACTTCGGAAAAAATGCTCCTCAACATATGATTTTCTTTGTCCCGATAAAATTTGTTCCCCATACCATGAATTATCAATAGTATTATAAAGAATTATGTCCGCTATAGAACGTTCTGCGCTATTTCCATCAAAAGCAACTTTAGAATTATCGCCAATGACAAATAGCCCCTCCGGACAAGCCCATATAGCACTTCCGCTTCCATCAGCATGACGATAACCTATATTTTTTTCATCTTCACCTTTTACTTTTTCAGCTTTGTTTTTTTTGAATAAAACATTATCTAAATGTAAATCAGGATAGGTTTCATTTACATAAATTCCACCACCATAAGATTCTCCATAATTATCGGAAATGACACCTTTTTTTAAAAATACATCATCAGAATCAATAAAAAGGCCACCTCCTTTACCAAATAAACCGGGACTATTATCAAATTTTGAGGAATAAGCTATATTATTGCTTATCGTTCCGCCATTCATAACAAATTTAGCC
>JAUNVD010000057.1 GCA_030537855.1 Tissierellia bacterium
ATCATTACTTATTTTTTTTATTTCACCTCTTGACTTTTAATAGTTAGTCTTTCTAAGCTAAACGAAAACTATCTATAAATATAATACAATAAGTATACTTTAATATGCAAGCGTTTTATTCTAAAATCAGAGTAAATTAATACAGGACGATTATCCTTTTTGCTTAAAATCACTTTCCTTGGGTATAAAAATAGTATTAAGTAGGAAAAGGATGTAAAGGAGTTATTTATGTTTGGTAAAAAAGCGATATATGACGGTTATGATAAAGGGGAGTATGAACGCTTAAAGAAGATGTTAGAAGATAGAAATATCAAATATAAAAGTATTACAAGAAACTCTAGTAATCAAATTATGACTTGTATGGGAAATGCGGATCTTTTACGAGAGCAGTCCAATCGTTTAAATCCTGATATTCAGTATGAATTAATAGTGTCAAAAGAAGATTACAAACGACTAAAGAAGGAGGGATTGATTGAAAATAGACTTCGATAAAACAATGCACAAATTACAATTCCAAGCAACGAAGCTTTTAGGAGACAGAACTAGACTTTCTAAGCTGACTAAAAAAGCAATGGATATGGTAACAGAAAAACATCAATTTTCAGAAATAAAAGAAGATGTTCTATTATCTTTGCATTTGATTTGGGACTGGAGTAGAGGTAATTATAAAGGGGTTTCTAAGAAAAGTTTACTTATGATTGCTGGTTCCATTCTCTATTTATTGAATCCATTTGATCTTATCCCTGATTTTATTTTAGGTATTGGATTTTTAGATGATGTGACTATCTTTCTTTCTCTAATTCATAGAATTTCTGACGAATTAAATAAATATCGTCATTGGCGACAAGGATATTACTATGAATGATATTATGTTACAGGGCTTTGAATGGTATATGAATGATTGCGATAATTACTGGAAGTGGCTTTCAAACGAGGCAAAAAGATTAAGTTCTCTTGGATTTAATAGTATTTGGATTCCTCCATTTTGTAAGGCGACTTCCGTTTTTGATACAGGCTATGGTATTTATGATTTATATGACTTAGGAGAGTTTGATCAAAAAGGTGATATCCGGACAAAATATGGTACTAAAGAAGATTTACTAGATGCCATTGACACTTGTCACAAAGAAAACCTCCTTGTTTTTGGAGATTTTGTATTAAATCATAAGGCAGGTGGGGATTTTACTGAGGAATGTATGGCAGTAAAGGTGGATCCAAATAATCGAGAAAAAGAATTGGAAGAACCTAAAAATATATTGGGGTGGACAGGCTTTAACTTCCCTGGAAGAAATAAAAAATATTCTCCTTTTATCTGGCATTTCCAGCATTTTTCTGGAGTGAACTATGATGACAAAACGAAAGATACAGGAATCTACAAAATTTTAAAAGGAGATAGAGATTGGAATCAAGGTGTAAGTCATGAATATGGGAATTATGATTATTTAATGTTTTCCGATATTGACCATAGCGACCCAGATGTAAAGGAAGAAATTTTCCGCTGGACAGATTGGGTATTGGAAGAAACGGGAATTGACGGAATACGATTTGATGCTTTAAAACATATGGATCAAAGCTTTATAAAGGAACTTGTAGAGTATATTAAGGAAAAAAAGAAGGACTACTATCTCTTTGGAGAATATTGGGAAAATAATCCAGATATTTTTGGAGAGTACTTGTTTCATGTAAATTACGAAATAGATTTATTTGATGTGGCTCTTCATTTTCATTTTGTTGAGGCAGGAAAGAATCAAAATTACGATTTACGAAACATTTTCCAACATACTTTAGTAAAGGAACATCCTCTTAAGGCTGTAACTTTTGTGGATAATCATGATACACAGCCAGGACAAGCATTGGAATCCACAGTGGCTGATTGGTTTAAGCCTTTGGCATATGGTTTAATACTCCTTCGAAAAGACGGATATCCATGTGTTTTTTATGGGGATCTTTATGGAGTAGATGGAGATTTTCCCATGAACTCTCATTGTCTTTGGATTGAAAAACTTATGAAATTGCGAAAGAAGTATGCCCTTGGAGAGGAAATAGATTATTTTGTAGATCCCAAATGTATTGGATGGATTAGAAAGAAGGAAGATATTCTAGCTGTGGTTCTTTCCACCGGTGATTCGAAAGGAATTGAAATGGACTGTGGGAAAGAATATGCTGGGAAAAAATTCATAGACGCCCTTGATCAATGTAAGGAACCTATTTTTGCAAATGACCAAGGAAAAGCTGTATTTTATGCACCACAAAGGGGGATGAGCGCATGGATCATCGCATCAGAAAATTAAATCGTGATTTTTTTCAAAGGGATACTTTAATTGTTGCAAAAGAACTTTTAGGAAAGGTCCTTTGTAGAAGATTAGACCATGTTATTTTACGAGGAAGAATTGTAGAAACAGAAGGATATTTAGGCTTGGAAGATAAAGCAGCCCATACTTTTACAGGGAAAATAACAAATAGAAATAGGCCATTATGGGGAGAAGCTGGCCATGGGTATATTTATTTCACTTATGGTATTCATCATTTATGTAATATAGTTACAGAAGATGAAGGAATTCCTAATGGTGTCTTACTTCGAGCCTTAGAGCCGATGGATGGTATTTCCTATATGGCAGATCATCGTTTTGGACGAGATTTAAAAGATTTGACAAAAGATCAAAAAAAGAATTTAACCAATGGACCAGCAAAATTAGCAGAAGCGATGAATATTACTTCAGATATGAGTGGTATTGATATTATAGGAAATCAGATTTGGGTAGAAGATGAAGGGTTTACCCCTGAAGAGATTGTAGAAACCACTCGAATCGGTATTGATTATAGTGAAGAGGCCATAGACTATCCTTATCGTTTTTATATTAAGGGAAATCCCTGGGTTAGCAAACAATGATATATTATTATATATTTTTAAATATATCCACCTTTTTCCTTTATGGCTGGGATAAAAACATGGCAAAATACCACAGAGAAAGAATTCCGGAAAGAATTTTATTTATAATGTCTTTTTTAGGAGGAAGTCTTGGAGGAATTTTTGGAATGTTTTTGTTTCGGCATAAGACAAAAAAGAAATTATTTTATGTGGTAAATGTTCTAGCTTTGCTTTTTCACATTTGGATTTGGAGATTTTATCTTCAAGGAGGGAAATTATGAAATTAAATATTGAGCAGAAAGCTTTAGATTATTGTAAAGAGAAAAATATTGATACTATTACTGTATCTGTTGTAGTTGCTGGATCTTGTGGTGGTGGAGGAGTTAATGAACCTGTGGTGAATAAAGGGGAACCTCAAGATCGACGTGTTAGTTATCAAAGATTAGAACAAGAGGGACTAAATATTTATATACCAGAATATATTGTAGAATCAGATCAAAACCTTACACTTACTGTGAAAAAATATCTTATGGTAAAGAATTTAGCAATTGAAGGTTTGGAAACGAAACTTTAAGAAAGGCATAAGTATGAATCAAGTACCGAAATATCCATTTTTACTTATCCATGGAGCTGGATATGAAAATGAATTTCCCCTACCTTATTGGGGAAGGATTCCTAAAACCTTAGAGGACTTTGGCTGTACAGTGTATCTTTGTGAAACAGGGCCTTGGGATTCTATGGTGAATAATGGGGAAAAAGTGGCAAATGAAGTTAAACGAATGGTAGATAAAATTCCTTGTGAAAAGGTAAATCTTATAGGCCATAGCCGAGGAGGATTGGAAGCAAGAGTAAGCACCCATATGGGTGCTGCTTCCTATATCTCTAGTATTACTACGATTTGTGCTCCTCATTACGGTTGTGACTATATCCCTGAATTAGTAGATTCCTTTAAATTTAGATTGTATAATAGAATCGTTGATAGTTTTTGGACACATATTCGAAAGACACGTACAGATGCTAAAAAAGGTATTATGGAGATGACACCTGAAGCAATGATTCGCTTTAATGAAAAGTATACCGATATACCAGGAATTTATTACCAAAGCTATGGCGCATTGATTGAAGAATATCGTGGAGATTGGCCAAGATATATTTTATATCGGATTTTAGCAGATACAGGAGAAAATAATGATGGCTTGGTATCTCCAGAATCTGCAAACTGGGGAGAATATAAAGAAACATTACGTCATTGTTCCCACCAATATCTTGCAGATACCTTTCAGTTAGATGATGGTGGCGTTAATGTTCCAGAGTTTTATTTGGAGATTGTAAAAGATTTGGCACAAAGGGGTTTTTAAAATTTCTTAAAGGAAGTGGATGGATGAAGTTAGAAGATTATGAATTGGTAAAAAGATATCTTTACGAAGCTACCAGATATATGGAATATAGAAGAATGGAAGAAGCTAAAGAAGATATTTTGTATCTTCTCAAGGAGTATCTTGGAGAGAAAGAGTGGACAGAAGAAAATATTCAAGAAGGAATCAATCGCCTTGGAAATCCATATACTTTAGCGAAACATTATGAAACTCAAGGGAATTTTCTAATTACAGGAAGATACTATAAACTTTATATGGCAATGTTAAAAACATCTTCACTTGGGATGGTTCTAGGACAGGTATTATCTATGTTAGGAGATACCTTGATTTTAACAAGAGTAAATATAAAATTTAATTTAGAATCTCTACTATACAACCTACTTTTAACTTTTTTTGTCACAACTTTTGCTTTTACCATGGCAGAAAGAATAAAAACAAAACGGATCTTAAAATCTATATTAGAACCTTGGACTGCAGACTCCCTAAAGAACACTTTTCATGTACAAAAATTGAATCTCCGTATTATAATCTATATTTTTATTTACTCCATAGCTTTTGGAAAGCTTTTAACAGATTATTATGAGTATCATAATATGTGGAATCCTGACATCCTACACTTGGTACCATCTATAATTTTTACAATCTTTTTATTTCGAGACGCCCTACGTATGAGTCATACTAGAAGGAGAACATTATTTTATACTATTCTTTTAGCTTTTGACACCATTGGATTAGTTTTAATCATTGGTTTAATGATTTATTTAAAAGGACAACCTGGATACATAGGACTTCTAGTTCTTTTTCTTTTAGTGCTTATAGATATTTCAAAAACTTTATCAGACTATAAAATAATAAGACGTGGACAGAAATAATACTCTTAATCAGAGTATTATTTTTTAATATAAAAGTCAAATAAAGTCAAAATACATATTGACATAATTTGACCTTCGTATTATAATAATATTAGCAGTTGAACATTGAGAGTGCTAAGGAGGTTATTATGAATAATTTAAGATTACGTAGAAATAATATTTTAGATCGAGGATTTGAAGATTTTTACAATGTGATAGATGATTTTTTTAATGGTTCATTTACACCTGCAAAGGCGATGGAAGCTGGAAGCTTTAAAGTAGACATTGAGGACCGAGACGACTCCTATGGTATTATTGCAGAACTTCCTGGGATAGATAAAGATGAAATAGAAATAACTTTAGAAGAGGGAAAATTGCGTATTGCTGTGGAAAAGGTTGAAGATGAAGAAGAGAAAGAAAAAAATTATTTACATCGAGAACGAAGAGTTCGTTCTATGTCTAGAACCATGTACTTTAAAGACATTGATGAGGAAAATCTAGAAGCTTCCCTTGACCAAGGTGTTTTAGAAATTAAAGTACCGAAAAAATCAAAGAAGGATGATATGAAAAAAATAGAAATCCAATAAATTTTAAAATAGTAACATTTAAAATACCGGCCATGGCCGGTATTTTTTATGGAAACATTGTTTTTTAAATACTAAGATTCATTTACAATATGGTTAAAATTGATGAAAAGGTTTTTCTTTGTGTTATTATAATATTACCTGGAAAGTAAAAGGGGTGAAAATATGAAAAAGTATTTCAGACAGGTTATATTTATTTTTGTTTTTGCCATGATCTTTAGTTTATTTTCTCCAATGGTTATGGCAAGGGATGAAATTCTTCAATGGGGTCAGCCAATAAAGACAGAGTATGTGGAAGGGGAATGGATAGACAAAAAAGATATTATTCTTTTTATAAGACAAGGAAATGAATATAGATACATAAGAAGTAATCAGTTTCAAGAAATGGGTATATATATTTTTCCTGATAGACCCTTGTCCACTCAAGACAAAGAACTTATAGTATCAGTACCTGGAGTAGGTTATCTAAAACAAAACATCACTGTTTATAAAGATGGAAATACACGAAAACCAGAGTCTCCAGGACAAACAGCATCTCCAACAATTAATAAAATTAAAGAAGGGGATACTTTGATTACAGGAGAAGGTGAAAAAGGAGCTCAAATTTTACTTTATGATCAAGATGGTTATCATTTAGACACAACATGGGCATATTCAGGAACTTATGAAGCTGAAATAGGTAGAAAGGCAAAAGCAGGAGAAATCTTTCAAGTTTATGCACATAATGGGAAAAAAGCTAAGTCTGAACCAAC
This sequence comes from Tissierellia bacterium, assembly GCA_030537855.1. GTDB lineage: Bacteria > Bacillota > Clostridia > Tissierellales > Peptoniphilaceae > JAUNVD01. The sequence continues at coordinate 6,433 of JAUNVD010000057.1, forward strand.
AAAGCGTAGAGTTGGAGAAGATGTTCCCATGCCAGGAAGAACATTACTTCCTGAAATTTCCAAGATAAAAGTTGGAGATACAGTATTAAAAGGACGAACTTTACCTTATAGTAGCTTAAGTCTTAGAGACTCTAATGATAGAAGGATCATATCTGATTTTGAAGCTGATGGCTATGGTAATTTTTCAGTACACATACCAAGGGCAAAGGCTGGAGATATTTATTATCTAACAGCAACTGCTCCCAATCAATATCAATCTACACCTTTAAAAATTGTAGTTCTAGGAGAAAAGGATCCTTTCATAATTGTGGATCCATTGAAGTCAGGAGATAAAGTGATAACAGGAAGGACAACTTCTTCCTACTATGTGGAAGTGAGGGACATAAAGGATTCCCTTCTTGGAAATGTCTATGCAGATTCCCGAGGAAATTTTTCTATTCCACTTTTAAATGAATTAAAAGGGGGAGAGGAATTAGTACTTTCTGCAGGTCCATTATTAGGAGATCGGGAAGGTTTTCTAAAGGTGATAGTGGACAATCTTAAAACAGCAAATCCAAAGGTAGATCCTGTTTATGAACAAACCACAAAGATTCGAGGTTTTTCTTCACCAGGAGCAAAAGTAGTTCTCTATAATCAATATGGAAGAGATTTTGCAAAGACAATAGCAGGAAAGGATGGTAGATTTCTTTTAGAATCGAACTATTATTTTCTAGAGGGTGAAAAATTATTTGTAACAGCACAATTAGATGATTTAGGAATTAGTGATAAAGTTGAAATTGTAGTAAAAAAAGGTCTACCAACGGACAAGCCAAAAATAGACCCTATTACATCTTATGGAACTAAGGTCACTGGGAGCACAGAGGTATATGGTCATATTGTTGTTTATGATCAAAGTGGAAATCAATTAGGTGAAAATTGGGCTGGAGTTAGTGGTAAGTTTTCTGTATCTCTGATTCGAGAAGTGAAGCCTTTAGAAATACTAACAATAGTTGCAACTGGAAGGGATAAGAGACCTTCCGAAGAGTTAAAGGTAACTGTAGAGAAAGAAAAGAAAATAAAGGAAGTACTTGCATATATGGACGGTTATCCAGATGGATCTTTTCGACCACAATCCCATGTAACTAGGGGAGAAGCAGCTGCAATGTTTAGCCGACTATTAACCAATCATCAAGTATTATCTGGAACATCAATCTTTAAAGATGTGAAAGGTAAATGGTATGAAGGATCTGTTTCCTATTTAACTCAACAAGGGTATATGAAAGGATTTCCAGATCAGACATTTAAACCAAATAAGAAAATGACTCGTGGAGAATTTGCTTCTATGCTAGCACCTTATTTTAAAGACTTTGAGAAAAAACCTGATTTTAAAGATACGGAAAAACACTGGGCTAAATTTGCCATTCGAAAGGTTTATGGAAATGGAGTGATTGATGGGTATCCAGATGGAACGTTTAAACCAGATGCGTATCTAACAAGAGCAGAGGCTACGAAAATGTTAAACCATGTATTTAAAAGAAGTACTCAACTAGAATCATTAAAGGATATTCATGTCAATGATTTAAAAACATTTACAGATGTGGGTTCTTCTCATTGGGCTTATTATTATATTCTAGATGCTTCGAATACCCATACAGTGGATTTAGGTTCAGATGTAAATCTTTGGGTAAAATAAGAAAGGTGGCAAGGGTTTTCGCCCTTGCCATTTAAATTTTAAGCTAAGATTATAATAATGTACCTTTTTTTCTTTTAGGATATAGTCCACGCTCTACACGTTCTGCTTGTTCATAAAGTTCTTTAATCGACCATAAGAAACAAAATGCGGTAATACCTAAAATTGCAGACCAAACATCACTTGTCTTTAAACTGAAAAACAGACATAATAGTCCTAAGATTAAAAAGAATGGCCAGCAACGTTTAGAAAAATAATACTCCGCTTTAATTACAATGGGATGAAAGATACCAATAGCAAAAAATGTATAAACACCGACTATTAGTCCATGATAATTCATATTTTTCCTCCCAGAATATGTATACCTAAAAATAAAAAGAATCAAACACTAGATATGAAAAGGAGTCATAATGGAGTACTGGGATATTTATAGAAATGGAAAAAAGATAGGAATGAAAAATTCTAGGGAAGAGTTGGAACCAGGGGAATATCATATTATCGTAGAAGGTTGGATTCAAGTTGGGCAGGAAGAATTTATTATCCAACGTAGAAGTTATGAAAAGAAAATATTCCCAGGGTGGTGGACCTGCTCAGTATCAGGATCTCTTTTAAGTAAAGAAACACCAATAGAAGGTCTTATTCGAGAAACCAAAGAGGAGTTAGGAATTGATCTTTTCGAAGAAAATATTCGATTATATGAAAAAATACGAGATGGAAATGCTCTCTTTTACATTTATCATATTTGCCAAGAATTTCTACTTGAAGATCTAAAATTAGACCCTAAAGAAGTAATGGACGTAAACATAGTAAAGGTATCGGAAATTTATAGAATGATAAAAGAAAATAGTTTTGTAAAATTAGATTATTATGATGCTTTTTTTCGAGATGTTTTAGAAGATTAATAGGGACAAACTTTACCCTTGGAAACCTTGAAAAAATTAGAGTTTTTCGCTATAATTCTATCAGAACCTTTTCTAAGTATAAGAGAAAATATTTATTAGGTCTTATTTTTTAAAAGGTTATGTCTTTAAGAAGAAAGTATTGGGATTGATTACACGTCTCTTAGAGAGACGTTTTTTATTTATATCCCTTAGGAGGCTTTTATGAAACTATATAATACTTTAACAAGAAAAAAAGAAGATTTTATTCCCTTAGAACCGAAGAAAGTCAAAATGTATAATTGTGGACCAACGGTTTATAATTATATTCATGCGGGAAATGCCAGACCATTGGTAGTCTTTGATACTTTACGTCGATTTTTTATATATCGAGGCTATGATGTAGAATTTGTAGTTAACTTTACAGATATTGATGACAAGTTGATTAATCGAGCCCAAGAAGAAAACACAACAGTTTCAGCTATTGCCGACCGTTATATTAAAGAATTTAAAAAAGATGCTGAAGGTTTAAATCTATATGATTATAAAACCATCAATCCTCGTGCCACAGAATATATTGCTCCTATTATTGAGTTTATTCAAGGATTAATGGATAAAAATGCTGCATATACTTCTGGTGGAGATGTGTATTTTAACATTGAAGCAGCAAAGGACTATGGTAAACTTTCTAAGAAAAAATTAGATGAATTGGTAAGTGGTGCAAGAATTGATGTAAATGAAATGAAAAAGAACCCAGCAGATTTTGTGTTATGGAAAGGGAAAAAACCAGGGGAACCTTATTGGGAAAGTCCTTGGGGAGATGGACGACCAGGTTGGCATATTGAATGTTCTGTGATGGCAAAGACGATTTTAGGAGAAACTATAGACATTCATTCTGGTGGAGAAGACTTACAATTTCCACACCATGAAAACGAAATTGCACAATCTGAAACCTTAACGGAAAAGCCCTTTGCCAACTACTGGCTGCACAATGGAATGATCACTGTAGATAATGAAAAAATGAGTAAGTCAAAGGGGAATTTCTTTACTGTACGAGAAGTTAGTGAAGAGTATGATTTGGAAATTTTACGATTTTTCTTACTATCTTCCCACTACAGAAGTCCTATTAATTTTAGTCGTGATGTTATGGATCAAATGAGACATGCACTAGAACGACTATATAATGGGAAACAAAAACTAGAAGATCTTTTAAAGCATACAGATGAA
>JAUNVD010000058.1 GCA_030537855.1 Tissierellia bacterium
GGAAAAACCACAATTACAAACTTACTTCTTAGATTTTATGATGTAAACAATGGAAAAATATTAATTGGAGGAATGGATATTAGGGACATTCCCTATGATGATTTTTTAGACCGTATCAGCATTGTGATGCAAAATGTAGAACTTTTTGACAATACCATTGAAGAGAATATTCGAGTTGGTAAAAAAGGAGCAACGAAAGGAGAAATCATTGAAGCTGCAAAGAAAGCAAGAATTCATGATTATATTATGTCTTTACCAAAAGGATATGAAACGGATATTGGTGAAAATGGAGGCTTATTATCAGGAGGACAAAGACAAAGAATTTCCATAGCAAGAGCATTTTTAAAGGATGCACCGATTTTAATTCTCGATGAAATGACCAGTAATGTCGATCCGATTAATGAGTCTTTAATCCAAGATGCCATTACAGATCTTGCTAAAAATAGAACTGTTCTTGTAGTAGCTCACCATTTAAAGACGATTCAAAAAGCAGACCAAATTCTTGTGTTCCAAAAGGGGCAATTAATCGAAAAGGGTCAACATAAAGAACTTTTGGAGAGGGACGGTTATTATACAAAATTATGGAAAGCTCAATATGAAGGATAATATGATTTCTTTAAAGAAAATTCTCGTATCTTGTAATAGATATTATGTCTTGGAAAACAAATAATAACCTTAAGATATATGAATTAGAAAATGTTTTGGTAAAATTTGAGGATCAAAAATGTAAAGAAAAAAACCCTACATTTAACAAATGAAGCATTACATCAATATTTGCAAGTAGTAGGTTCATGGAAAATGTATGGTTCAATGGTTGGCTTAACCATTGTAACTAGTTTTCTAGGAGCATGGATATCGATGAAAATATTAAAAAAACATTTTGAAAAAGCAGGAGTGATATAATTTTTTATAAAAGGAATGATTTAGGAATGGTAAAAAGAATCAATGATTGTTAAAATAGAAGGAAAGATAGGGTTTTCATAAAGATGGGTACATAAGTGATTGTAGGAAATTATTTGACAAAAAACATTCTAAGATTTTTTAAGAGCATTCTTAGGATGAGATTGACAAGGAGTAGGTATGAAAAGAAAGTTGATGATATTGGGAGTATTGATGATATTTCTTATATCGTGTAGTCCCAAAAAGAATGTGGATTCCAATCATTCTAAGAAGGTAGAAGACAATGAAGAGATTGTAGAAGAAGTAGAAGAAAAAGTCCATTATTATTCCCCCTATCGTGGGGAAGATGTGGAAGAAAGTGATTTGACCAAACCGGCTTATGCTATTATGTTGGATAATCATCCTGATGCAAGACCACAAGCTGGTATTTCCGAAGCAGATATCCTCTATGAAATGAAAGTGGAAGGAGATTTTACTCGTTACTTTGCTGTTTTTCAACAAAACTATCCTGATCCTGTAGGTCCTATTCGTTCTGCAAGGCCCTATTTTGTAGAAGAGGCCTTAGGTCTTGGGAGTATTTATGTCCACTGGGGTGGCTCTGAAGCTGGATACCAGGAAATACGAGGGACTAAAATCCCTAATATTGACGGGATTGCTTGGGAAGGCACTACTTTCTATCGGAACAAAGAAGTGAATAAATTGAAACCTCATAATGGATATTCAAATTTTTCTCTTTTCGAAGAAAAGGCCAAAGAATTAGGATATGAGCTGGATAAAACTCATCAGGGCTTTACCTTTGACCATAGTGAAGACCTTGGAGAAGTACAAGGAGAAATGGGAGATCAAATATGTGAGAAAGCCATCCTTACCTTTGCTCCTACATATAAAGTAGAGGTAGAGTATGATTCTAATTCCCAAGGATATCATTTAATACGAGATGGGGAAGAAGTGATTGATGAAAATAATAAAGAAGTTTGTCAATTTAAAAATATAATCTTACGAGTGATTCCCTCTCGAGTGGCAGGTCCTTTAGGAACCCTTGCTATGGATAATATTGGTACAGGAGAAGGATTTTATTTAAGTTCAGGGAAGATAATCCCTATTATTTGGAGTAAAGATTCTAAGGATAGCCCTATGAAATATAGCACAGAAGAAGGACAAGAAATCATATTTAATCCAGGAAAAACCTATATTGCTACGGTAAATACTATGGGAGATTTGGATTTTTATCCCCAAGAAAATCATGAAGAAGTTGAAGAAAATACTACCGATATGACAGAAGAAAACAATTAAAAGTACCCCCAAGTTTTAAGGACTTGGGGGTATCTTAAAATACACTTTTAATTCTCTATCTACTAAAAACTAAAGACCTAAACTTTGAATCATAGGCCATAATATTCGAATAATAAAAACAAAAGCCAATACATACATTAAAGGAGAAATATCTTTTCTTCGATTTCCAAGTAATTTCAATAAGACAAAAGAAATCATACCATAAGAAATTCCTTCAGCAATACTATAGGCAAAGGGCATCATAACAATGGTCATAAAAGCAGGAATGCTTTCGGTATAATCCATGAAGTCAATTTTTGTAATAGGACTCATCATAAATAGACCAACCATAACGAGAGCAGGAGCTGTTGCTGCTGCTGGCACAATGGAGATAATGGGGAAGATAAATAAGGATAAAAAGAAAAATCCCCCTGTGGACAAAGCTGTAAGTCCTGTTCGTCCCCCATCTGCTACACCACTGGCACTTTCAACAAAAGTAGTTACGGTACTGGTTCCCAGTAATGCCCCAAGGGTAGTTGCCACAGCATCTGCAAAAAGAGCTGGACCCACTTTGGGAAGTCTTCCCTTTTCATCTAAAAGATTTGCTTTTGTAGCTACCCCTGTAATCGTTCCAACGGTATCAAAAATATCTACAAATAAAAAAGTAAACATAATTCCAAACATTTCTAAAGAAAACATATCTTTCCATTGGATTTTAAAAGCAACTTCACTCATACTGGGAGGTAGGGAAAATAGTCCTCCCACTGGAGGCAAATGGGTAACACCTAAAACCAAAGCTAGAACAGTTCCTCCAAGTAAGCCATAAAGAAGTGCACCACGAACGTTTTTAACAGTTAACCAAGCCATTAAAAATAACCCGAAAAAGAATACGGCAGAATTAGCAGATAGGATTTCTCCTGTTTGTAACACCGTACCTTCTCCTTGGATGATAATCCCTGCATTAGTCATACCGATTAATGCAATAAATAATCCAATCCCAACAGAAACTGCATTTTTCAGTCCCATAGGGATGGCATTGAAAATAGCTTCTCGTACTTTAAACACAGATAATAAAATAAATACAATTCCTTCTAAAAACACTGCCGTTAAGGCATAACGCCAGTCATGACCCATGCCTAATACCACGGTATAGGCGAAAAAAGCATTAAGGCCCATCCCCGGTGCTAGAGCAAAGGGAAGATTGGCCAAAAAGGCCATAAGAACTATTCCAATAATGGAAGCAATAATTGTAGCGGTAAATACACCGCCTTTGTCCATACCTGCCTCAGACAGAATGGAAGGGTTAACGATGAGAATATAAGACATGGTCATAAAAGTTGTAAGACCTGCCATAATCTCTGTTCTTACATTGGTTTCTCGCTGAGATAGTTTAAATTGACGTTCCAAGAAACTTTTCTCTACTTGTGAATCCATCTTGTACCTCCTTTTAAAAAATACAATACTATTGTATCATAAGAATGTACTATAGTATTCTTTTAACAATATTTTTTCAAAAGAATTTTTTTTATTTTCGATTAAAATTATGGGAATAAGTGTTAAGTATAAGAATAAAAAGGAATATCGGTTTTTAAAAGGTATATAGACATTTGTAGAAAGTTCTAGAGGATTTTTATATTTAGGAATGAATGATAAAATAAATAGAAATAAATTCTGAATATTTAAATGTATTTTAAATTTATACTTAGGAGGATGCCATCATGTTATATAAATTAAATTTAAAAACTAAGGACTATAGTAAGGTAAATCGAGTAACTTTAAGTGATATTGGATGGAAAGAAATTCATTTGCAAAATTTATTATCGAATCATATTCAAGATTTAATTTCAACAAGTGAGTTAATGACAATATTCAACGAAAGACCTAGGCAAGAAGAACCTGATATATTAGCATTAGATAAAAATGGGGATTTATATATTTTTGAGTTAAAACGTTGGAGTTCCCATCAAGAAAATCTTCTTCAAGTATTAAGATATGGACAACTATATGGGAATAGTAATTATGATGAGTTAAATGATATGTTTAAGAAATATATAAAAAATGAAGATTCTACCGTTGAGTTACAAGAATTTCACAAAAATTATTTCGATCTTTCAGAGTCTACTAAAGTTAATAAAACAGATTTTAATCAAAAACAAAACTTTCTCGTAGTAACTAATGGACTGGATCAAAAAACCGTTGAAGCAATTATATATTGGAAAAAGAATGGCCTTAATATTGATGCCATAGTATACTGGGTATTTGAAATTAATGGAGAATATTTTATTGAATTTAATATGTACTCTCCCATTGAAGGATTTCTTGAATATGAAAATAATACATATATTCTTAATACAAATTATTCAAATAATACTAAGAATACAGAAGAAATGCTAAGAGATAAAAAAGCTGCAGCCTATTATCCTGGATGGAGAGAAAAGATTGAGAAACTCCAAAAGGGAGATATGGTTTTTTTATATAAAAGTGGATATGGTATTATTGCTTATGGGATAGCATCAGGTAAATTAGAGATGCAAGATTGCGACGGACATCCTAATTACGAGTATTTTATGAAGTTGGACAAATTTAAAAAATTAAAAAAACCATTTAGTGCAGCAGAAATGAAGATTACTACAAATCAAGGTTTTAATTTTAGACAAACAATGTTTTCCATCGAAGATACTAGTAAGGATTTATTATTGAAAAAAATTAAAGAAAGTTATTTGTAATAAGACTTTTCTACCATATTGAAGTCGACCATTTGTACTAACGGTATCATGGGAATAGACCAATGAATTTGACTAATATCAAATATCATAAAAGAGAGTTATAGAAAGTATAAATGAAGCATCAAAATAAAAAAGCCATCTTCAAAGTATTATTTGTATTTAAGGAACTCTAAAGATATTTATATTTGTAACCGTCAAAGATAAGTAGGAATAAGAATGGGTTTTCTATATCTTAAGGCAAAGTTGACAGTAGGAACTAATGATTACTATGATCAATACATGTATATAGAAAAAGTGGGGCCCAATAAATACCATCTAACTCAACGAAGTATTAAATCAGATGGTTCAGAATTGGTAACTTTATGTTATGGTAGATATAATGCGAAAAGACAAGTTTTTGAAAAGGAAAAATCATATAAGACCCCTTACGCTAGCGGACAATTTAATTATACTTGGTTTACTTATAATGGTAATTTTAAAATAAAAGGATTTGATTATATGTATATTACTGATGATCCGAAATTATATTTACAAAAATATTAATTAGGATTTTTGGAAAATAGAATAGTTAGTATCGAAAAGGCACGTATTACGTGTCTTTTTCGTTTAAGATTTTATAAATGGAAGCATCTAAGATTTTAATTTTGGACGAGCCCACAGCTAGACTGGATCCTGTGGAAAGAATTCGTTTTTCAAATATCCTCTCCAGTATGTCAAAGGATAAGATTATTCTTTTTTCTACCCATATTATTTCTGATATTGGAGCCATTACCAAAGATGTTATTATTTTAAATGACGGGAAGGTTCAAAGAAATACCAAGACAAATACTTTGATACAAGAAATGGAAGGAAAGGTACTTGCTCTATACCTTGTCTTTGATAAGAGCGTTGATCTACTTTTTTCTGTGTACTATTTTCTTCAAGATATTTGTTTGTAAGCTCTGCCTATGCTTTTCGCGTTCTCCTATCTTGCTTTTTCATATAAAAGGTTGGTGTGAGTATCTCATTTGTTTTAAGATGAATTTCTATCTGATTTCCATTTGGATATATTTAAGGTCTTGCTTTCTCCTAAATACTCTTTCCAATATTCTTTACACTAGCCACCATCTCTATCTTCTTCACCAACTGAAAGGCGGGAATATAGCTCTGTGATTTTACCTATATCCTCTATCATGGTATTGTCCTCCTTAAAGTCTATAATCATTCCTTTACAGTTAATAGTATGTTCCCTAGAATATTTTTAATTATTTTTAAACATATCCCAAATAATGTTAAAATAAGTATAAAAATAGAGAAAATAAAAATGAAATAAAAAATAATTACAATATAAAACCTTTTATATATGAAAAAAGATACTTAAAATTTGTGATACAATTTTTAAAAAGAGATCATTAGTTTATTCTAATGATTTTTTATCTAAGTGAGAAGAAGCTTAAATTTTGTACGTTATATCTAAATATATGCAAAATTATAAAAGGAGTGAGATGGATGAAGAAAAAGATAACGATTTTTTTAGCACTAGTTATGATCTTATCAATGTTTAGTAGTTTTTCCACTGTTTTTGGAAATCCGAACGATGTTGATGTCTTATCAAGTGCAACAAAACCAAGTGGAGTAGTGTGGAAATACTATGACAAAGAGGAAAATCCTTTAAAAACCGATCACCCGGAAGAGTGGGCTATTGGGAAATTTAAACCAGGTATTGCTTTAAAGGAGGGAACAGGTCCCTTTGGAGCAAAGAATGGCCAGCAATCCCATGATGGATATAAGACGGTTTTAAATCAATATAAGGCCAACAGTGATAATATTGAAACCTTCTTTTTCCTAAGGGACTGGAAAGTTTCCAATGTAAGTGAATATGAAGGCGGGGCGATGAAATTTAATATTGCCTATGATGATGCCGTCATTGTTTATTTAAATGGACAAAAGGTTTATGAAGGAAATGTTCCCAATGGAGGATATCCTAATATTATCAGCTATGGATCCGCAAGTGCAGCAGGTAGATATGAAGATGACTATGTGACAATTCCTTGGGAAAAAATTAAAGATGATATTAAAGAAGAGAATGTAGTTGCTGTAGAATTACATCAGCATGATGCAAATTCTTCTGATTTATATTTTAATATGAATTCCTTACGCTTGGTAAAAAAACCAGGTGCTCCTTCTGATGAGGACAAGTGGAAATATTATGATTTAGAGGAAAATCCATTAAAGGATCTGGAACCAGAAAAATGGAGTGTTGGCGAGTTTAAAAATGGTATTGTTTTAAAAGAAGGAATTCCACCTTTTGGAGCTCGAAAGGGTAAAGCTTATAATAAAAATGGGCTTCAATCAAAAACAACTTTACATCAATATAAATCAAATGGCAAAAATATTGAAACCTATTTCTTCTTAAAAGAATGGAAGTTGGCGAAAAAAGACTTTTATGAAGGTAGTGAAATGTCCTTTGACTTAACTTATGATGATGCTGCTATCGTCTATTTAAATGGATATAACATTTATGAAGTAAATGTCCCCAATGGAGGATATAGTGAAATTATCAGTTATGGTTCTGAGGATTCTATAGGAACACCAAAAACGGTGAATGTAAATCTTTCTTGGGATGAAATTAAGGACTATATTCAGGAAGATAATAAGATTGCCGTAGAATTACATCAAAGGAGTAAGAGTAGTTCAGATATTTATTTTGATTTTCAAAATCTAAAATTACCACCGACAAAAACAGTAATCCCACTAGATGGAGAAGAATGGGCTTATTCTGATGTAAATAAGGATTTAGGTAAAACAGATGACAGATATTCTTGGACAAGAGGAGATTTTGCACCAAGTATAGATATTACAAAGGATATTAAAACAAATATTGGGCCCTTTGGAGCAAAGCGAGGAGAAGCGTATCCATTAGATGAAGATACTTCTAAAACAACATTGAGTCAATATATTGGTACTACTGACGAAAATGTGCCAACCTTCTTTTTTATCAAGGATATGACCTTGGATAAAAATAGTTTCACAGGAAAAATTGCAGAAGTGTCCTTAAAAGTGGACGATGGGGCTATTGTCTATATTAATGGACAAAAAGTAATGGAAGCAAACACCCCAAGTGGTGGATATTCTTCCAACATGGATTATGGTGCCGATGATGCACATGGAAAGCCGAGAACCTATAAAAAGAAAATAAACGGAGAAGATTTCAAAGCATTTCTTAATGATGGGGTAAACCGAATTGCTGTTGAAGTTCATCAAAGTAGTGCTAGTAGCTCAGATGTATATTTCGGAAAATTTGCCATTACTGTGAAAGAACCGGAAGTACCGGATATTTGGGACTATTCAGATGTTAGTAAAGATTTAGGAAAAAGTGGAAATAAAACATCTTGGACCACAAGAGATTTTGCAGATACCATTGATGTGAATACTGATTTAAAATCTGCCCTAGGGCCTTTTGGTCATAGCAAGGGTAAAAAATATAAGTTGGGAGAAGATACAACGAAGACAACGGTGAATAGATATATCCCAGGGACAGATGATAATATTCCAACCTATTTCTTCTTAAAAGATTTTGATTTGAAGAGAGCAGACTTTGTAAACAAGGATTTGAAAATATCCTTTAAATGTGATGATGCAGCTATTGTTTATATTAATGGGCATGAGGTTATGAGAGCCAATACTCCTCCAAATGGCTATGCCACCAATATGGAATACGGTTCTATTAAGGCTCATAAACGTCCGGATTACTATGAGGCTGTTATACCGGGAGAAGATTTACAAGATTATTTAACAACAGGAAAAGCTACCATTGCTGTAGAAGTTCATCAAAGTAGTAGAAGTAGTTCGGATGTATACTTTGGTAAATTTAAAGCAGAAAAAGTGGATCGTCCAACGATAGATCATAGCTATATGAATCCTGTTTTAACGATAGGGTCAGATCCTAGTATAAGAAACTTTACTTGGTATAGTTATTCTAGAGAAAATGGAAACTTTGAAATTGCAGAAGCCAATGATGGGAAAGATTTCACCAATGCAGTATTAGTGGATAATATTGTAGGACAAAAAAATAATACAGGAAGGTATAGAAATTACCAAACGACTATTTCCAATTTAAAACCTTCTACAAAATATATGTATCGATTCTGGAACGGAACAGAAGAAAAGTCAGAAGTTTATACTTTTACTACAGGAAGTCCTGGAGGATATACTTTCTTGGCTGTTGGAGATCCTCAATTAGGTTCTTCTGAAAGTTTAACCAATGATGTGGCTGGATGGACTAGAACTCTAGAAGTGATGACTGAACATAATCAAAATCCAGACTTTATATTGAGTTTAGGAGATCAAGTGGAGCATGATGGAAATGAGGAAGAGTATACAGGAGTGTTGAATCATAAAGAAATTCCACAACATACTTTTGTTCCGGTAATTGGGAATCATGATACAGCAAACCATGCTTTTTCTGAACATTTTTATTTACCAATGCAAATTCCAGGAGAAGGGGAAACAGCTGCAGGTTCTAACTATTACTTTGTCTATAATAACACCCTATTTATTATGTTAAACTCTAATAGTACTAATACAAGTGAACATGAAAAGACGATAAAAGATGCCATAGATTCTATAAATGGAAGAGATGATATTAAATGGAAAGTTGTTACCTTCCATCATTCCATATATTCTGTGGCAAGTCATTCAAAATCAGACAGTATTTTAAGACGAAGAGAGGAATTAAGTCCTCTTATGAAAAAATATGGAATCGATGTGGTATTACTAGGGCATGATCATTCCTATACAAGAACCCATATTATGGATGGAACGACACCTATTGTAAAATGGGAAAATGACCAAGTGGGAGTCGCACCAACTTTATATAAAGACCCAGCTGGAATCCCATATATTACGTTATCTTCTTCCAGTGGAAGTAAATTCTATACAGTAAAATCGGATAATTTCGATTATGTTGCAGTACAAAGTACCAATGATGGAGATGATAAAATCCCATTCTTCTCCAATGCAGAAGTAACGGATCATAGATTTAAACTTTCCACATATAAATTTAATACCAAGGATTTAGCCAATAAAGAATATACCCTTTATGATGAAATCATTATTGAAAAAAGTAGTCCAATAACCATAACTTCTGTAGCACCAGTACAAGATGTGGCAGTGGAATATGGAACAGATGTTAATACTATAACCTTACCAGAAAAAGTGACCTTACAACTATCTGATGGTACAACAAAAGATGCACCA
>JAUNVD010000059.1 GCA_030537855.1 Tissierellia bacterium
TTTATTTATTCTTCATGCCAAGCCTTTGCTACTGCTTTTGCAACAGCCATGGAAATACTATGGTCTACTGCATCTGGTAGTACATAGTCCTCTCTAGGTTCTTCTACTAAATCTGCTATGGCATGGGCAGCAGCAAGTTTCATTTTTTCTGTTATTTTTGATGCCTTAGCATCTAAAGCTCCACGGAAAAGTCCAGGGAAGACTAAAACATTATTAACTTGATTTGGGAAATCAGAACGACCTGTTCCTATAACTCTAGCGCCACCTTTTTTTGCTTCATCAGGAAAAATTTCAGGAACGGGATTTGCCATTGCTAATACAATAGCATCCTTGTTCATTGTTTTAATGTCTTCAGCTGTTAATAGATTAGGAGCGGAAACTCCAATAAAAACATCTGCACCATTTAAAACTTCTTTCAAAGATCCAAATTCTTTGTTTGGATTAATGGTATTTGCATAGGCCCTTCTTTCTTCGTCAAGAGTTTCATCTTTAGGATCAATGACTCCTCGACTATTACATACGATAATGTTATCGAATCCTGCAGCTTGCAATATTTTTGAAATAGCAATTCCTGCTGCTCCTGCACCACTAATGACAATTTTTATATTTTTATCTTTACCTACCACTTTTAAAGCATTTAAAACAGCAGCTAATACAACAACAGCTGTACCATGTTGGTCATCGTGAAACACAGGTATATCTAATTCTTCGATTAAGCGTCGTTCAATTTCAAAACACTTTGGAGCCTTAATATCCTCTAAATTGACTCCTCCAAACCCTGGAGAAATATTTTTAACCGTTTCCACAATGGCATCTGGATCTGTTGTATTTAAACAAATGGGAAAGGCATCTACATTTCCAAAAACTTTAAATAAAACACATTTTCCTTCCATAACAGGCATTCCTGCTTCAGGACCAATATCACCAAGACCTAAAACAGCTGTACCGTCAGTAACCACAGCAACCATATTTCCCTTATTGGTGTATTCATAAACTTTAGATTTATCTTTATGAATGTCTTTACAAGGTTCTGCAACTCCAGGTGTATAAGCAAGAGCCAAATCTTCCTTTGTATCAACAGGTACTTTTGGTACAATTTCAATTTTTCCTTCATATTTTCTATGAAGTTCTAGTGCTTTTTCTCTTATCAATTCTTTATCCATAATGTCCTCCTTTTATTAGCCGAAGAAAAGTGGAACAAGGAAGGATGCTACTAAAATAATAAAGGCTCCTCCTAGTCGTGAAGATATTTGTGCAAAGGGCATAAGTTCCATACGATCTGATGCAGTAAGAACAGCAACGTCTCCAGTTCCACCCATATTTGCCATACATAGTCCTGCAGTTATAGCAGATTCAATTACATGGAAACCTACAAAATGACCAATAACCCCTGCACCTATAATTGCTCCTAAAATTACAAAGAATACTAGAACCACATAGGTTGGGGTGAAAGCGGATATAATATCCCCTAAATCAGTGTATGCAACCCCTATTCCAAGCATTAAAGCAGCTGTAAAGTTTTTGGCAACAAAATTATACCAACCTTCACATTTTTCTTCTAGTTCTTCTGGCATAATATTCGTCGCCTTTACTACAGCAACAGCAATAATCATCCATGCATAGGTATGAATATCTAAACCTATTTGTTTTAGTAAATGGGATACAATGGCACCAAAGGTGAAAAAGCAAGTAGCGAGGACAATCCCTGTTCCATAATCAGTAAGATTTTTTAGTGGACGGACTTCTTTCTTTTCTGCTATTAAAGATTTGTCTTCGGTACGAACTAACTGTCCATTTCCTGTTAAACTTGGTTTTACATTTCCTAAACGATTTAACAGTCCACCGGCTACAATGGCCATAGCATTTCCTAAGGCTACGGCAGGTACAAGACGACCCATAATAGTATCTGCAGGTGTGTTTAATGCGGCTTCAAATACTTTAGAAATTGGGACGGCTCCAGCTCCCATTCCACCACCCATAATAGGAATTCCCACATAAGCAATGGCTTCTTTTGCACCGTAGCCCATGATGGCTGCAGCTCCACTTACTAAAATAATAGCCATCGCCACGGCACCTATGATACATGGCAAATATCGAATGGCTGCATTGATTAAAAGTTTACGATTCATTCCTAAGATAGAGCCGGTAATTAAAGCGGCAATATAGAAGTTTAAGAATCCACCATCCTTCATAAAGGTGGTTGTAGTTTCCACAACAGGTTCAGGTAAAACATTAAAATATACAAGGGCAGCTCCTCCAAATATGGAAACAATAGCACCACCACCAAGGTAGGTTTTTATGATGGGTAATTTATTTCCAAGTAAATTTAATAATTCACCAAATATGATTAGAAATAAAAAAGCACCAACCATTCCACCAGGAAGTACATCTAAAAACATGGCTATAATAGTAATAATTAATAAAATAGCATAAATAGGTAATCTTAACCCGGCAATTCGTATTTCATTCATTTTGTCACACTCCTTTTAATTTTTTAAAACATTTATGTTAACTTCACAATAGCACAATGAAGTTATCATGTCAATCATAGGAATGATTGTTAATAAACTAGCAAAATGTAGTTCTTTCTATTGATTTACATTAGGATTATTGAAAATAAATTTCAACTATAATATACTTATACATTATAGGAAAGAGGTAGAGCATGTATATAGAAAAAATAGATACTTCCATTCCATTTATGAAGAATAAAATTGAAAATTTTTTTAAGGGGAAAGATCAAATTTTTGAGGAGCCAGTAGATTATTGTTTAGGAATCTATAATGGTTCTGAGCTATTAGGTATTGGAAGTCGTGATAAGAATGTATTTAAGAATTTTTATATTGAAGAAGTTTTACGTGGAAACCAATGGATGAATCGTTTGGTTTCTGAATTAACAAAAAATGCTGTTTCAGAAGGATATTCTCATTTTTTTATTTTTACGAAACCTGAAAATGAATCATTATTTCAATCATTAGGATTTAAAACGATTTCAAAAACGAATGCCATTTGTCTTATGGAAAAGGGAAGACAGCCTATTAAGAAATACTTCCAATCTATTGAGGTAGATCAGGAAGAAAAGGCAGCTATTGTAATGAACGCCAATCCCTTTACCTTAGGTCATCGATACATTGTTGAACGTGCGGTAAGAAAATATAAAAGAGTTATTATTTTCGTAGTGGAAGAAGATCGTTCCTTATTTTCTACAAAAGATCGATTGGCAATGGTAAAAGAAGGAGTTAAAGATTTAAATGTACAAGTGGAATTAACAGGACCATATTTAATCTCAAGGTCTACCTTTCCCACTTACTTTATAAAGGATCGCAGTTCCTTACAATATGAATACGCCCAATTAGATGGTGAAATTTTCCGACAATATTTTGTTCCAAGATTAAATATTGTTGCTAGATATGTAGGAACAGAAAAGGATGATCCTGCAACTGCTATTTATAATCGAGTTTTAAAACATGTTTTAGAACCAGATTGTAAAGTTATACAAGTAAGGCGTAAGAAAAAGAATAAAAACGCCATTACTGGAACTATGGTTCGAAGAGCCTTAAGAGTAAAGGACTATGATACAGTAAAAGAGTTGGTTCCAGAATCTACATTTCAATACTTAGGGAAATTATATGGATTTATTACTTGAACGGGAAAGAAGATGGGATTTTCAGAAGCAGTTAGCTTCCCATGGGAAAACAGTATTAATTATCAAAGGGAATATCCCTGGACGTGACAAACAAATCGTTGAAGGAAATTTTTTAGCTGTATATTTTTTATATCTTTTAAGAAAAAATGGAGAGGAAGTTTATTTTAGGTATGGAGCAGAAGGTTTACTGTTTTTTCTTTTAACGGATATTGAACCTAGGGTTTTAAAAAAAGAAATGATTGAGCTGGAAAACCAGCATCCACTGGGACGTTTTATTGATTTAGATGTTTATCGAGAAAGGGAATACAAAAGGGAAGAGTATTGTTATCCTCCTCGAAAATGCTATATTTGTAATACTCCTGCTAAATATTGTACAAGGAGCCAAAACCATGGGGAAAAAGAATTGGTGGAGATTATAAAGAAGGCTGTAAAACAGTTTATTAAAAATAGCGAAAATAAAATGGAAACTTGGATTTTATGGGCTACTGTTTTAGAGTTATCAAGAATTTATTCCTATGGCTCTGTTTCTTTTTCTTCTTCAGGATCTCACAATGATATGGATGCTCTTTTATTTTTAAAGTCGACTTTTGCCATACTAACAAAAGCAATTACCTTGGATTGGAAAGGTATTTCTTTTGAAAAACAAAGGGAATACGGACTTCTTTTGGAACATACAATGAATGAAGTGACAGGTGGTGTAAATACACAAAAGGGATATATTTTTTTCTTAACCTTTTTATTTAAATTTTTTGAGGAAAGATATGATGAGAAGGAAGGAAAAGAGTATATTTTCTCCATATATCCTTCTCTTATGGAAGATTTTGATAGTAAGGTATCCTTTGGAATTAACGCTTTTAAAAGATGGGGATTTAAAGGTGCTAGACATACATTAGAAGATGGGATGGCATACTTATATTCTTTAGCAAATGAATACGTTGTACATAAGGATATTGATTACTTAACTTTAAAGTTAATGGCTCGTTATGATGACAGTACTATGTTAAAACGTTCTAATATAAAATCGGTTCGTTGGATACAAGGAAAGGCAAATGAGATCCTACAGGGAAATTATACAAAGGAGCAATTAAATCAATATTTTGTGGATAAGAATATAACATCAGGGGGGATTTCAGATTTAGTGAATATTTGTGTTTTATTGGGATGTATTCTAAAAGAAGGAGGTAGAAATGGAAATTAAAAAGGAAGCAACTTGTGGCACCTTAACGTCTAATGATTGTTTGATTACTGTATCTCCTGAAGATTTTCTAGAAATAGAAATTGAAAGTACAGTTAAAGATGAATTTGGAGATCAGATTTACCAAAGGATCCAGGAAACATTAGATAATTTAGGAGTTGAAAAAGGTAGAATTAAAATTGAAGACTATGGAGCTTTAGATTTTACGATTAAAGCACGGGTGGAAACTGCAATAAGGAGAAGTTATGAATAGAAGAACTTTATTATTTATGCCGGGGAATAATCCAGGAATGATCTTTAGTGCAGATGTACTAGGAGCAGATACGATTATTTTTGATTTGGAAGATGCAGTTGCCCTAGATGAGAAAGATTCAGCTAGGACTCTTGTTCGCCAAGGGTTAAAAGATTTAGAGTTTGAAAATAGTGAAGTATGTGTAAGAATCAACCCTACAGACAGTCCCTATTGGCAAAAGGATTTAGATGAGATTTTACAAGAAAACTTAGATACGATTATGATTCCAAAGGCCAATGTGGAAAGTGTTCAAATGATTCAAGAGTATATTGATAATAAAAATATTTCCAAAGATTTTAAAGAGAGTTTACAGTATATTTTACTGATTGAATCTCCCTTAGATCTTCTACATTTAGAAGATATTTGTAAAGGATGTAAGAATCTTTCAGGAATTGCACTAGGTGGAGAGGATTATTCTTCTTCTTTGGGAGTTCAAAGAACCAAAGGTTCTAAAGAGTTGGAGTATGCAAGATACGTAATTGCCACAGTAGGAAAGGCATACGGGATAGATGCTATTGACACTCCCTACACAGATGTGGAAGATGAAGAAGGACTACTGGAGGAATTAGCTTTGGCTAAAACCATTGGTTTAAATGGAAGTCTTGTGATTGGTCCAAGACTTATTGATATTATAAACAATGAGTTTAGCCCTACAGAGGAAGAAATTGAAGAAGCAAAAATAATATTAGAACTCAATGAGAACGCAAAAAAAGAAGGATTGGGAGTTTTTAGCTATCGAGGGAAAATGGTGGATCGTCCGGTAATACTTCGGGCAGAAAATACGATCTCATCTGCGAAAAACTGGGGGTTGTATTATGAAGAATAATCTTGGAAGAGAAGTACCTTTTCGTCCCTATACTGGTGCTTTTGATAATGTAAATTACAAAGAATATAATATAGAAAAACAAAAAGAACCAAAGATTTTAAAATCTTGGGATGAAGTTTTAGATTCTTTAGACTTAAAAGATGGGATGACGGTAAGTTTTCATCACCATTTAAGAAATGGAGACAAAGTTCTTTCTGCAGTAATGAAGGAGCTGGATAAAAGAAAATATAAAAACATTACAGTTGCTGCTTCTTCTATTTTCCCATGTCATGAAATATTAGTTGACCTTATGGAAAGGGAAGTGGTAACGAAAATCCATTGTGATTATATGTCTGGACCAGTTGCTACTGCAGTAAGTAAAGGGAAATGTAAAGAACCCTGTATCATTACAACCCATGGAGGACGTCCAAGAGAAATCTTAGAAGAAGAATTAAATATTGATATTGCCTTTTTAGGTGTCCCCACTGTAGATACACAGGGAAACGGAACTGGAAGCCAAGGACGTTCTAATTGTGGGGTTTTAGGATATGCCATTGCTGATGCCCAAATGGCAAAAGAAGTCGTCCTCATTACAGATCATTTAGTGGATCAAGTAGATCATCCAGAAATTCTAGGTTCTTGGGTAGATTTCATTTTAGAGGTAGAAGAAATTGGTGATCCTCAAGGAATTTTAAGTGGAACAACTCAAATTACCAAGGATCCTGTGGGATTAATGGTGGCAAAAAAGTGTATTGACCTTCTAGACACATTGGAACTATTAAAGGAAGGAATGTCTTTTCAAACTGGAGCAGGTGGTATTTCCTTAGCAGTAGCCAAGTATCTTAAAGAATATATGAAAAAACACGGAATCAAAGGTTCTTTTGCCTCTGGTGGAATTACTGATTATCTTGTTAATATGATGGAAGAAGGTTACTTTGAAACCTTAGAAGATGTTCAGTGTTTTACCATAGGAGCGACAAAATCCATTGAAAAAAATAAGAATCATAAAAAAATGTCTGCTAATGAATATGCTAATATTAATAATAAGGAAAATATTGTAAATAAACTGGATATAGTGATATTAGGTGCTAGTGAAATCGACTTAGATTTTCATGTTAATGTAAGCACAGGTTCTAATGGAGAGATCCTTGGAGGATCTGGTGGTCATGGGGATACTGCAGCAGGTGCAAAATTTTCTGTTATTGTATCTAAGTTGATTAATAGTAGAATTTCTGTTGTAGTTGATCGAGTTCGTACTGTAACAACTCCTGGGGAAACCATTGATTGTTTGATTACTGATCGTGGAATTGTTATTAATCCTAAACATCATGAGCTCATTGAAAAAGCGAAAGGTAATCCAAATTTAGATATATTGACCATGGAAGAATTGTATGAAAGGGCAATTGCCTATACAGGTAAACCGAAAAAGGTGGAAGCTACTGATCGCCCTGTGGCTTATAGTCAGTACCGAGACGGAACTATTTTAGACACTATATATCAAGTGAAGTAAAAGGACCTCCGAGTTACTCTCTAACTCGGAGGTTTTATATGAATATTTTTAGTAAAATTGGAATCGTGAGTGCATATAAAAGAGTTGTGATAAAAACAAGATAGCCTGCTAGTTTTGGTTCAATATTGTAAGATCGTGCAAAGACATAAGTGGTTACTGCAGTTGGGGAACCAAATAGTACGAGAGAGACAATATTTTGAATTTCTTGAAAATGAAAGGGTATCCCAATCCCAAAAGCGATAACTGGAAAAAAGATTAATTTCATAAAGCTAACTCTAAGAATGGAAAATAGATAATCCTTATTAACTTGAAAGTCTAAACTATATCCTAAAGTTAATAAAGCGATGGGAGATGCTATAGATCCTAAAGACCTCATAGGACTTTCAAGAATGGATATATTTATTTTTGTGATATAAAGGAATATACCGGTAAAGACTCCTAGGATTAATGGGGTTTTTAATATTTTCGTAAAAATTCGTAAGGAGTTTTCATACTTTTTTGTATATCCTTCAAAAAGGCGGAGAGCATAAAAATTATAAAAAAATTGGCTGATTCCTGTAATCGCTCCAGCCATTGCCACGCCAGGATCTCCACATAGGGATTGAAGAATGGGAAAACTCATAATAATAAAATTCCCTCGAAACATAGCATGTCCTTCTATAATTTTTCTTCCAGCATCTTTTACAAAATAAGATGTAAAAATAGAGGTAAGGGCCATTTGTAAAAAAAGCATGGCTAGTATATATACTAAAAACTTAGGACCCAAAAGTCCTTCCATATCTGTATTATAAAAGCTCATTGCTATTTTAACAGGGAAAAAAATATAAAAACAAAGTTTATTCATCCCTGCCATGGAAACTTCTTGAACTAGTTGAAATCTTTTAAGAACATATCCTATTCCAATAAGAAAAATAATGGAAAAGATAGCCTCTAGTAATTCATGAAAATGTACACTCATATTGTCTCCTCCAAATCTTTTTTATAGTGTATCAGAAGACAATATTCTTAGCAATATGTGACAAAATCCAATCCTTGGGTATAGACTCTATAGGTGATATTATGAAAGAAATAAAAATTAAACGTGTATATGATGGGAAAGAATATGGAGATGGCTATCGAGTTTTAGTCGATAGACTTTGGCCAAGAGGTGTCTCTAAAGAAGATGCTGCAATTGACGAATGGGCAAAAGATATTACCCCAAAAGATCAATTACGTAAAGATGTTCATAGTGAAAGAATCACTTGGGAAGAATTTAAAAACATTTATTCAGAAGATTTAAAAGGTAGTTCTACTTTTAAAGATTGGAAAAATCATATTAACAAGATACGAAAACGAAGATATATTACTTTGGTAACAGGAGCAAAGTTACATGATAATGGTCATCCATATATTATCAAGGAAGCGTTAGAAGAAAACTAATAAAAGGAAGCATTTTCTTAAATTGGAAATGCTTCTTTTTTATTAAAATAATTTGAACAACTCTAACATATAGTATATAATACTATATGAGGTGATATAATGAACGATAATAATAAGATAGCTATCATTACTGATTCTGGTTCTGATGTTTCTTTGGATTTAGCAAAGGAATTAGGTATTGAAGTTATCCCTTTAAATGTTAACTATAAAGACAGATCTTATAAAGATTTATATGAAATTACTCCAAATGAAGTCTATGATAGTTTGGTAGATGAAATACCAACAACAAGTATTCCTTCCCCTGGAGAGATTGGTGAAGTGCTTGATCGTTTGTATGGTGAAGGTTATCAAAAATTTATTATTATAAATATATCTTCTGGATTAAGTGGGATGTATCAAGCTTGTGATTTTGTTCTAAAGGAAAAAGGTTATGATGGTATTGCTATTGATACAAAGGGAATAGGATTAATGTCAGGTGTTTTTGCCTTGTATGCTGCGAAATTAAGAAATGAAGGTAGATCATTTGATGAAATAAAACATTTAGTCCTTAAGAATTTAAAGAATCAACATGGATATTTTACCATTGAGACCTTAACGTATTTGATAAAAGGTGGTAGAATTGGATTAGTATCTGGAGTTCTTGCAGGAATGTTACAGTTAAAGCCGATTATTTCTTGTAATGAAGATGGAATATATTATAATGTAGAAAAAACAAGGGGACGAAAAAGGGCGATTAAAGGGATTGCTAGATTAGTTAAAAAAGATATGGTTAGACCTTATTGGTTATTTCTTTGTGAAGGACAAAGCCAAGAAGGTATCCACCTTTTAAAAGAAGCTCTAAAAGATGAAATAGAGAATGCCCAATGGTCAAGGGTAAATCAGATTTCCCCAACACTAGGAATTCACACTGGTCCTGGTTTGGTAGGAGGTATTTTATTCGTTCCTGAGGAGTAGAAAG
>JAUNVD010000060.1 GCA_030537855.1 Tissierellia bacterium
AAAAAATTTATTTTTGTTATTTTCTACTATTCCAGGGTAGAAGTTTTAAGAAAGGATGATTACAGTGAAAGGAGACCTTAATGAATGAAAAGATTTCTTGTGGAATGGAATTATGCACCAGTAAGATAGAATTATTTGAAAAACTCCCTCTTAATGTTCAAGAGGAAATTGTCCACGAATCGGAGCATTTTGATTCAGATAAAAACAGTATTATTGTCCAAGAAGGGGATCTAGCAGATTCTATTTTTGTTATCCGAGAAGGAAAGGTAAAATGTAATCGCTATGATGCTGATGGAAAAGAATATATTCTAGATATTCTTATGGCAGGAGATACTATTGGAGAAGAATTCTTTATGCAAAAAGAAAGATTTGAATATAATATTATTCCATTAGTGCCTTCTAAGTTATGTAAAATTTCGAAAAGTCAGTTATTTTCGGTTTTAGCAGAAAATGGGGAATGGGCTCTTTCTTTTTTAGATGTATTGAGTAATAAATTAAGTATTGCCAACGAAAAGATTCGTATATTAATGGAAGATAATGGTCTTCGTCGTATGATTGCCTTTTTTATTGAACGTGATCATCGTCTCCAAGGGGAACCTATTACATTATCTTTAGAAGAAATTGCTGGAATGACAAATTTACGAAGAGAAACGGTAAGTCGAAAAATAAAAGAGTTACAAGATAAAGGTTTAATTGAACGGCTAGGACAAAAACAAATTAAGGTAGTAGATCGTGAAAAATTAATGGAGATTTTTTACGAAAGTTGATTAAGGTCACATCTTTCCCTTAGGGTCTTAGATATACTTTAAATAAGATCAAGGGAGGGATGGATAATGATAGTAAGTACAATGAAGATTGAAGAAGCTGTAAAGGAAAATCCAGAGATTACAAAAATATTTACGGACACAGGTATTGACTTTTGTTGTGGTGGGCATCGAATTTTAGGAGAAGTATTAGAAGAACAAAATATAGATGTGGATTCTTATCTTCGTCTCCTTAATCAAAGTGAAAAGAAAAAAGTAGATGAAAACTGGAACCATGCTCTTTCTATGGAAAAGGATGAGTTAATTCCGTATCTTGTAGAAAGATTTCACAGAAAAGAAGAAGATTTATTAGAAAAAGTTGATGGATACTTAAATAAAATTTTAAAAGTTCATTATATTAGTCATGGGGAAGAGCTATCAAGTATTTACCAAGTGTTTTTAGCATTAAAAGGAGAGTTAAGTGCTCATTTTGCAAAGGAAGAAAAAATAGTCTTTCCTGCATTTCTTGAAGGAGACGCTCAAAAGATTCATGAACTAGAAGATGAGCATGAAGCGGCAGGGGAATTATTAAAAGAATTGGAAGAATTGACCAATGGGTTTGTGGCACCTGATGATGGATGTGCAACGTATCGACTAGCTTTTCAGACATTAAAAGAATTAGTAGATGATATCCATATTCATATATTTTTAGAAAATTCTGTACTATTCCAAGAGGAGGAAGTAGCATGAAAAGAAAAATAAAAAATAATGTGAGTTGGATTGGATATATTGATTGGGAATTGGAAAACTTCCATGGAGATGAATATAGTATTTCAAATGGATCCAGTCAAAATGCTTATTTAATTGAAGAAGAAAAAACCGTGCTCATTGACACCATTTGGGATCCTCATGGAGAAGAGTTTATTGAGAATTTAAAAAAGGAAGTGGATCTTTCTACCATTGATTATATTATTGCAAATCATGGAGAACCAGATCATTCCGGCGCCCTTCCCCTTATTTTAAAGGAAATACCGGATACCCCTGTATATTGTACAGCAAATGGAGTGAAGAGTTTAAAGGGACAATATCACGAGGACTGGAACTTTCAAGTGGTAAAGACTGGAGACACTTTAGATATTGGGAATGGGAAAGAACTAATTTTTATAGAAATGCGAATGCTACACTGGCCAGACAGTATGGCAACGTATTTAACAGGAGACAATATTTTATTTTCCAATGATGCTTTTGGCCAACATTATGCAGTAGCAGAGCTTTTTAATGATAAGGCGGATCCTTGTCTTTTAGAAAAAGAAGCTTTAAAATACTATGCAAATATTTTGACTCCTTTTTCAGCTTTTGCCTCAAAAAAAATAAAAGAAATTGTGGCGTTAGATCTTCCTATTGACATAATTGCACCAAGCCATGGTGTGATTTGGCGAGATAATCCAGGACAAATTATAGAAAAGTATGCAAAATGGGCAGATGATTATCAAGAAGATCAAATTACCATTGTCTATGATACGATGTGGGGCGGGACAGAAAAACTTGCTCACCGTATTGCTAAAGAAATTGGAAAATTATCACCAGATACAAGGGTGAAAATATTTAATGTTGTGAAAAAAGATAAAAATGAGATTATGACAGAAGTCTTTAAATCTAAGGCCATTGCAGTGGGATCACCTACTGTGGGAAATAATGTCCTATCTAGTGTTAGTGGTTGGCTCACTTTCTTAAAGTCTTTAAAATTTAAGAAGAAAAAAGCAGCTGCCTTTGGTTGTTATGGTTGGTCTGGAGAAAGTGTAAAAATCCTTCAAGAAACGTTAAAGGATGCAGGATTTGAAGTGACAGATAGTTCTTTACGAATCAATTGGGATCCAGAAGAAAGTGATTATGAAATGGCTAAAGAGGTGGCTAAAGAATTAGTAAGTTAAATAGATATCCTTGTCAGATAAAATAAGACTATAGAGGTGTCCTCTATGGTCTTATTTTTTATTTTTCTATTTCATTTTCGGGTATAAGTAAGTTAAAGGAGCGAGATAATGAAAAAATATGAAATAGAATTTTTAAAAGATGTATTATTATGCTCCTTAGGGGCTTATGGTGGACCGGAAGCTCATTATGGAGTCTATACGGATCAATTGGTGATAAAGAAAAAATATTTAACAGAAGAGGAGTTGTTAGAACTTATCGCTCTAACAGGAATCTTACCTGGTCCAAGTAGTACTCAAACGATTATTGCCATTGGCTACAAGGTTGGAGGCCCAGTTTTAGGGTTTCTTACCTTACTAGTATGGGCGCTACCAGTTATTTCTATAATGATATTACTTTCCTTTTCATCAACATTTTTCGAAAAGACGGGTATTTCAAATGATATCTTAAAATATATTGGACCGATGGCTGTAGGATTTATTCTATTAGCTGCTTGGAGATTGGGGAAAAAAGTGATTCAAGATAAGGTCACTGCCTTTTTATTCTTCTTTGGCGGAGGTATCACTTATTTGTATCGACAGCCTTGGGTATTTCCTTTGGTACTTTTAGCTGGTGGGCTAGTAAAAATAATAACCTCAAAAAAAAGGAAACTATGGGCACCGGTAATAGTAAAACCTCCATGGAAATATTTAATACTATTTATAGGTTTCTTCTTGGGAAGTGTTTTGATAGGAATGATAACCAAAAATACGTTAATTGAATTATTTCAAAGATTTTATCAATATGGTTTTTTGGTTATTGGTGGGGGACAAGTTCTTATCCCCTATATCTTTAGTGATATTGTAGAAAATCAAGGGTATTTAAGTAGTCAAGAATTTTTAACAGGATTTGGTTTAGTACAGGGACTTCCTGGTCCCATGTTTAGCTTTTCAGCCTATGTTGGAGGTATGGCATCTAGGGATGGAAGTCCTTTGTACCAAATTGTAGGGGGGTTGTTAAGTGGACTTGGGATCTTTTTACCAGGAGTTCTTCTTATTTATTTTGTCTATCCCATATGGGAGGAGTTAAAGAAAATTCCAGGAATCAAAGTTGCATTAGGAGGAATCACAGCAGTTGCTGGAGGTCTTATTACTACTGCAGCTATTCTTCTTATGAGAGAAAGTGGATGTAATATTATCCATTTCTTGATTACTATTGGGACAGTATTATTATTGAAAACTAAAAAGATCCCAGCACCGGGGATTGTTTTTCTAGTTTTGGTCTTAGGATATATTCTATAATATGATATGTTTTTGTCATTTGATTTATTAAGTATATATGTTACCATATTCCATGGATACAAAATATTAAGAGAAGAAAGGATTATCGTATGAAAAAATATTTCATTCTATTATTAGTATTGACTATGTTATTTCCCAGTTTTACTTGGGCAGAAGAAGTGAAAAAAGAAAATAAGGATTTCGGCTATCGAAAAATCGTTGGTGAAATCAAAGAAGTGGAAGATCATGGCTTTTTGATAAAAGATGACCAAGAAGAAATAATCATATTATACGGTGGGTCAAAAGTACTGGATTTAAAAACAGGAGAATTTGTTGAAGAAAAGACCTTCGAAGTAGGACAAGAGGTCTTAGTTTTCATTCGAAATAATACTCCAGTTTTAAAGTCCCTTCCTCCTCAAGTAAATCCTCAACTGATTGCTATTCATCCTAGAGAGAATTATAATGTGGAAATGGATTTTTTTAAGGAGGATGGGGAATCTTTAGAAAACCGATTAACAATTGTTGGAACGGAAAACACAAAGATTTTTGATTTAAATGGTAAGGAAAAAAAGGGGGAAGATATTAAAAATCAAGAACTTATTGTTTTATATAAAATATCCACAAGAAGTATCCCTCCACAAACAAACCCGGAAAAAATCTTTATTTGGAAGGATATAAAAGCAGAGCTTACAGAAGAAGATTTTCAACATCCATTTTTATTTGGAAAGGCACAAAAAGGGTTTGGGCTTCGTACAATCTTTGAAAGTTTAGGAGTAAAAGTAACTTGGAACAATGATACAAGAGAAATTGGGCTAATTCAAAGGGAAAAAGAAGGTGTAATTTCTACAAAAGATAAAAAATTTACCTTAGGGGAGCAATCAATGGCTTTAGATTTCTTTGAAATTAAAGATGGAACTTCCTATCTCACACGAGAAACAATTGAAAAAATATGGGAAGGATTAAGATAAAAAGAGTCCGTTAGGGAAAGCCTAACGGATTTTTTTGACGATATTTTTTTAAAATGTATTTATCTTTGTAAATCATTGTATTCAAATTTTTCTATACTACGGAGCATACTTCCATCTAATAAATAAAATAAAGAATCTAACTTTTCTTCATAATCATTAGGCATATCATCATCAAACCATTCGGTGATAATACCGATAAGACCGTAGGTATAAAAGTCTATAATAAAGTCTAAATCTTCATCATGGATCTTTTTTTCAACAGATAATTCTTCTCCAAAGGAACTGACGATAGGTCGGATAATTTGAAGTAAGAATCTCCGTACATTTCTAGTATTTACATGATGGTAGGCATGTAATACTAATTTTTTATTTTCAGAAAGACCAAAGAATACATTTTTAAAATATTCCTTCCAGTTCTCATAATCTTGACTTTTACCAATGGCTTTTTCCAAATCACATAAAACAATCCATTCCAATAAATCATAAATATCCTGAAAATGATAATAAAAGGTTTGACGATTGACATTACAGTGATCAGTAATATCTTTGACTCGTATTTTGTCTAAGGATTTTTCTTCGAGTAATTCTTTTAAAGAAGTACCAAGAGCTTCTTTAGTAAAATTTGCCATATGACCACCTATCTTATTATACATTATATTTCCCTTGTCTTAATTTTAGACAAAAGCTCTTCTTTGTCTATATTATAAACTATTTTTTGATGTTACCATAGGGTCAAATACAAATAGAAAGAGGGATAGTATGTATTATTCAAGTGGAAACTATGAGGCTTTTGCAAGACCTCAAAAACCAAAAGATGTGGACAAGAAAAGAGCATGGATCATAGGAAGTGGATTAGCAGGATTATCTACAGCAGCTTTTTTAATTCGAGATGGCCAAATGAAAGGGGAAAATATCCATATTTTAGAAGAAATGGATATTGAAGGTGGAGCTTGTGATGGAATTTATGATATTACAAGAGGATATGTTATCCGTGGGGGACGAGAAATGGAAGATCATTTCGAATGTCTATGGGATTTATATCGCTCTATCCCCACCCTTGAAGACCCTTCCGTATCTGTACTTGATAAGTTCTATTGGCTCAACAAAGAAGATCCTAATTACTCCTTGATGCGAGCAACGGAAAATCGTGGACAAGATGCAAAGACCAATGGGGAATTTGGACTGTCACAAAAAGCATCGGAAAGTATTGTAAAATTGTTTTTAACTCCTGAAGATAAATTATACGATTTAAAAATAACAGATGTTATGGACTCAGAATTTTTTGAATCTAATTTTTGGCTTTACTGGAGAACGATGTTTGCCTTTGAAGAATGGCATTCTGCGCTGGAAATGAAACGCTATCTTCAAAGATTTGTACATCATATTGGAGGATTACCAGATTTTAAAGCATTGAAATTTACACGATATAACCAATACGAATCCTTAATCTTACCATTGGTACAGTATTTAAAGGAACATGGAGTTAATTTTGTTTATGATGTACAAGTAAAAGATGTGGATTTCACATTTCATGAAGAAGAAATAATTGCTTCTAGTATTACATGGGTTCATGGAGAAAACGAAAGTACAAAATCTTTAACAGAAGATGATCTTATCTTTATCACCAATGGAAGTTGTACTGAAAATTCTTCTTTAGGAGACCAGTATACTCCAGCAAGTTTTATTACAGATCCAGTAGGTGGATGTTGGGAACTTTGGAGAAATATTAGGAAAAAAGATTCATCCTTTGGAAATCCTGATAAATATTGTACCCAAACGGATTTAACAAATTGGGAATCAGCAACAGTTACAACATTAGATGAAAAAATTCCTAAATATATAGAAAAGATTTGTAAAAGAGAAGTCAAATCGGGAAAAGTGGTAACTGGAGGAATTATAACAGTGAAAGACTCCTCATGGCTTATGAGCTATACTTTCAACCGTCAGCCTCATTTTAAAAATCAAAACCCAAATGAATGTGTTGGTTGGATTTATGGTCTCTTTACTAATGTCCCTGGAGACTTTATTAAGAAACCAATGAAAGATTGTAATGGAATAGAAATTTGTGCAGAATGGCTTTATCATATGGGAGTTCCTGAAGATGAAATTATGGACTTAGCCGAGAATTCTGCCAATACTGTACCTTGTATGATGCCTTATATTACATCTTTCTTTATGCCTAGGAAAAAAGAAGATCGTCCAAAGGTTGTCCCTGATAAAGCAAAAAACTTTGCTTTTATAGGTCAATTTGCAGAAACAGAAAGAGATACGATTTTTACAACAGAATATTCAGTAAGAACAGGGATGGAAGCAGCATATACTCTATTAAATATTGATCGAGGAGTACCAGAAGTTTGGGGTTCTAAATATGATGTTCGTGCCTTATTAGACGCCACTCATCAAATGTTAGATGGGAAAAAACTTGAAGAATTGGATCTTTCCTTAAAAGAAAAAAGAGTTGCCCATAAAATCCAAGAAAAAATAAAAGGAACGGAAATCGAAGAACTACTAAAAGAATACCAGCTAATCTAAGCAAAGGACAAGATTCAAGGTCTTGTCCTTTTTCAATTGGAAAGTTCATAAAGTGTTGACTATTGTAAATACCTTTTCAAACATTTATACTTTTTATCATGGAGGTATCATATGAAAAGAAGATTTTATTTCCTTATTTTAGTGATAGGAATCCTAATAGTAAAACCTGTACTGGGATTTGCTAATGGCGAGGTAGATTATAATAGTGATTGCTTTAAGATTGTAGAAGAAAAAGAAGAGCTTCCACCAAAAATGATTACCAAGGTAAAAGCATTAGAATTTGCCAGGAAATTTAAAAAAGACTTTGATAATGAAGATATCTTTCAAACAAAATCCAAATCAGAAGATAAAGTACTTGCTGAAAAGGTAGTTCATGAATTACTAGACTTTCAAGGACAGCCCATTGCCTATCTTATGATGATTGATGATGGATATATGGTTGTAAATGGAAATGTAAATGACCCAGGAGTTTTGGAAGTTGTAGAAAAAGGAGATTCTTTTAAAAGAATACAAAAAAAATTAGACCAAAAATCCCCTCTTTACTATATTTATTTCCATGAGATCTTTACAGAAAGTGAAAAGGAAGCCTATTTAAAAAAGAAGGGATTGGAAGCAAAGGCTGTTATTTCCATTCCTCCAAAAGTGGATGAAAAATGTTTGGAAAATAGAAGTATGCCTTTACGAAAAGATTGTGAATCTTTAGGTATGATAGTAACCTGGAATCAAGAAAAAAGAGAAATTGGTCTTGAAACAGAATTACATAAAGCGAAGATTATTGTAAAAGATAAATTATTTATTCAAGATGATAAAGTAATATCCATTCCTTTTTTAAAGATCCATAATGGGAGAACCTATATTGATCGAAAAACCTTTATAAAAATATTAGAACAACTATATTTTACAGTTGAAGAACAAGATGTTTCTGAATAAATAGCAAAAAACATCTACTTTTTAAAATAGGAAAACTTTTATTCTTCTAGAAGATTCCACTTTTTATAAGGAAAAATCTTAAGTTTCTATATGATGAGCTTAAGGTTTTTTAACTTCCTTCAAATAATAAGAAATTATTTAATATACTATGTTTATAAAATATCATATTTTTTAGAATTATCACTGTAACATTGGGTAAATATATAATACATCTAGGGTATTCTAATCAAAAAATTTGCTAGAGAGGATGAGGAAAATGGCAAACTATGATTGGAAGGAAATAAACGAAAAGTTGACCCTGTATTTAAGACTGGAAGAAACACCGATTGGCCTAAAGTGGTTTAAAAGTAGGGAAGAATGTTTAGAAATTCCTAGAATTCGAGTGCAAAAGAAACATTTTTCCATTTGTCAAATGATATGGCAGTCCATAACCTTTGGTTGGACTTTGGCAATCCTACCTGAAAATATTGGAGTAAATTATTGCCAACAGGTAAATGGTCTAAGGGATTTGGACGAGGGATTCCATTCAGGAAATATGTTTAAAGGAGTATGGTTTGAGAATCAAGACGCAGCAAAGTCACATCATCAATCCCTTGTCATACCTGATGAAAAGCATGAAGCCATTGGTGTATCTCCATTAAAAGCTGGAAAGTTTGAAAAACCAGATGTATGCGTTTTTTATCTTAACACGGCACAGGCATTTATGTTCCTATCAGCTCTTATTTATAAGGAATTTCAAAAACTGGAATTTGCCTTTATCGGAGAAACGGCTTGTAGTAATTTATGGATGAAAACATTTGTAGAAAAAAAGGTAGGAGCAGGAATTCCAAGCTTTGGAGAAAGAAAATTTGGAGCATGTAAATCAAATCAAATTTGTGTTACAGTTACCCCAGATGAATTGGTAACAGTTGTAGAAAATTTAGAAGCTCTACATAAGAATGGATTACGATATCCAATCCCACCATTGTCATTAACAGTAGATGCTGATGAAGGTTTCCCAAAACATTATTTTGATTATTAATTAGAAAAAGAAAAAAGGGGTTTTATATGATATGAACCTCTAAATACGAACAAAAATATTAAATTTACTAAGCGGCTTGGAACCTATACTCAATAGGTGAAAAGCCGTTTAGTTTTTCTTTCGTTTTACTATTATTATACTACTCCATATCACCTTGTATCTCTTTCGCTAATATTTCTATCCTCGAAAAGTTTATATGGACTTTTTAAGACAACATCACCAAAAGAGGAAGAAGATTTCAATGATCAACTAAAATATATTATCTTAATATAAAGATATTTTAAATAACCTATTTTCATAAGATGAAATTTATGATATCATATAGTATAACAAATTATATTATAAGGAGGTATATTATAATGGATAAGCCAAAATTTACTTTATCCAAAAATGAGTATGAAATTTTAGAGACCATGTGGCGAGAACAACGAGGACTTACAAGA
>JAUNVD010000009.1 GCA_030537855.1 Tissierellia bacterium
ACAACTTTCTCATATTGGTCATCCCATTATTTGTGATCCCATATATGTTATAAAAAATTCCTATGGAATTAATTCTCAAATGTTAGTAGCAAAACGATTACATTTTGTTCACCCTATTAAAAATTTTGAACTTATTATTGAAAAAAAGCTATCTTCTGAGTTTCAAGATCTTATGAAAAAGTTGATTAGGGAAAATGGTTAAGGTTTATCTTGCAAAAGATTTTTTTCTATGTTATCATGAAATCATAACTTAATAGTTGTCTTAGGTTAAGGGAAATCAGTGAGATTCTGATACAGCCCCCGCTACTGTAAATGAGACGAAATCAATATTTAGTCACTGTGAAAACGGGAAGACATTGAGAGTAGGTTGATCATAAGTCAGGAGACCTGCCTATGGACATTAAGTTAAGCTTTCGGTGGGAAATGCTACTATTAATAGTAATGTTGAACGTATTCCTGCTGTAGCGAGGAATTTTTTATTGCTCAAATTTGCAATGATTAAGATAGCTTCTACCTCTGTCTTAATCTCTAAGACTTGCAAATTTAAAACATATTTAATTACCCCTAAATATAAAGACACTTCCATTGGGCAATATGGAAGTGTCTTTATTTTACATTTAAATAAATATTGATCTTTCTCCAAGTTCATCTAAGTTTTCTAGAGAAAGAATCGTATTTTCTATACTTTTTTTAATATCTCTATCCATGACTCGATAGGTATCAATCATCTCAACTTTTTCGTTAGTAATACCAGTACAATAATTTGTAACATATGCGATAGTTGCAGAATAAAAGCCCATTTCAGCAAAAAGAAAAATCTCCGGAGCATTGGTCATTCCCACCACATCCCCACCAATCAAAGCAAATTCTTTAATTTCAGCAGCAGTTTCAAATCTTGGGCCTTCTGTACATACATATACTCCCTCTTTTAGATTAAGTGAAGTACAGGTTTGAAAGGAAGTTTTTAATTTTTCTCTTAAATTTTTACAATATATATTGGATACATCTAAATGTTTTAAAGGTAATTTTTCCCCATCATAAAAAGTAGATTCTCTTAGTTTTGTTCGGTCTATAATGTCTTTTATTAATACAAGGGAACCAGGGGGGAGTTCTTCCTTAACACTTCCTACTGCACATAAAGAAAAGGTAATATCTACATCTAATTCTTTTAATGCATAAGCATTTGCACGATAATTAATTTTATGAGGTGCAATGGTATGATTTTCTCCATGACGTGGAATATAGAAATATTCTGTTTCTTTAATTCTTCCTAAATAAACTTTTACCTTTCCATAGGGTGTTTTTACAATATGAGATTCATTTAATTCTTGAACTTTTTCAAAGCCTGTTCCGGCAATAATTGCATATTTCATAATGACCTCCTTAGGTTATTATATAATTCTACCAATTTTAGTGCAAGGTTCGTCTTTTAAGTTTTAAATATCCATAGGGTAGGTTATAATAAAAAGAGTGGAAAGATAGGAGGGATATTATGCGTATGGATGATGGACTAGCATATATGCTTCAATATGAACATGTAGCATGGTACGAAGATCATGTGGTAAAAATATTAGATCGAAGAATTTATCCCATAGAAACGAAGTATGTTATTTGTAAAGATTATAGGGAGGTTGCAAAAGCAATTAAGGATATGGTAACCCAAAGTGCAGGACCATATACAGCTGCAGGAATGGGAATGGCTTTAGCTGCTTTTCAATCATCTCATTTAAAGGAAAAAGAACAATGGGAGTATCTAAATGAGGCTGCTAAAGTATTGGCGAATGCTAGACCAACTACAGCTTCTAGAATGAAACTAGTTGTTGATGGTTGTTTAGAAATAGTAAAAGATTCATTAGGTCCTGGTTCTGATCAAGTGATTTTTGATTATACGGTGGAAATGATGAATCATCGTTATCAAAAAATTAATGAAGTTGCAAAACATTTAGTAGATTTATTTCCTCAAAGGGGTAAGATTATGACTCAGTGTTTTGGTGAAACGATTGTTGGTTTAATGCTAAGAAGGGCTAAGGAAGAGGGGAAAGAAATTTCATTATTTGTCCCTGAAACAAGACCTTTTTTACAAGGAGCAAGATTTACAGCTTCTGTCTCTTATGAAATGGGGTTTGAGACAACGGTAATCACTGATAATATGCCAGGATTTGTTTTAGAAAGAGAGGGAATTGATCTTTTTACTTCAGCAGCGGATGCTATTACCTTAGACGGTTATGTTGTAAATAAGGTTGGTACTTTCCAAATTGCAGTTGTGGCAAAATATTTAAAAGTTCCCTATTTCGTAACTGGTATCCCTGATAAGGGTCATCCGAAAATTGACACTATTACTATTGAACAAAGGGATCCTTATGAATCTATTTCATTTCAAGGTAAGAGACATACCCTAAAAGGGGTAAAAGGGTATTATCCATCCTTTGATATCACTTCTCCAGATTTAGTAAGTGGAGTTGTCACTGATTTTGGTGTATACTCTCCTTATGACTTAGATAGCTATATGGATCAAGTAAAAGATGGATTTTATTCTTTTGCTGTATAGAAGGTGAATATGTTAGATAATAAATTAAAATTTATAATAGAAGTAGATAAGTTGAAAACTGTTAATAGAATGACTTCTATAATTGGTAATTCTAGAAAAGAAAATGATGCAGAGCATTCTTTTCATGTTGCTTTAATGGCCCATGTACTTGCCTCGTATGCAGATCGTCCCATTGACCCTAATAGGGTTTCTAAGATGTTACTAATCCACGATGTTGTGGAAATTGATGCAGGAGACACCTTTGCTTACGACGAAGAAGGTTATAAGGATAAAGAGGAGAGGGAAGAAAAAGCAGCCAAACGATTATTTGGTTTATTAAATGATGATGGAGAATACTACCGCTTATGGAGAGAGTTTGAAGACATGGAAACAGACGATTCTTTATTTGCCAATGGTCTTGATCGTCTTCAGCCAATGTTATTAAACTACTTTAATGGTGGTGGAACATGGAAGTCTCATAATATAACAAAAGAAAAAGTTTATAAAAGATTAGAGCCTTTACAGAAGATTAGTATAACTTTATGGAATTTAGGAACTAAATATATTGATGATTATTTTGAACATGAAAAATAGGAGAGATGCATGAAAGCTTATGATGTGATTATAGTTGGTGCCGGTGCAACTGGCGTTTTTGCAGCATATGAATTTGCAAAAAATAAAACTGATTTAAAAGTGTTAATGTTGGATAAAGGTAATCCTATTGAAAGAAGGATTTGTCCTATAAAGACAGGTGCAGTGGAGCAATGTATTTCTTGTGTTCCCTGTAATATTATGAACGGCTATGGAGGCGCAGGGACTCTATCTGATGGAAAATATAATATTACTAATAACTTTGGAGGAGAACTGTATCGATATATTGGAAGAAAAGAAGCAATAGAACTAATGGAATATGTAGATGATGTTCTTTGTGGATTTGATGAAGGAAATAGTAAACTTTATTCCACTGCAAATTCTGATTTAAAGACCATTGCCTTACGACATGATTTACATTTATTAGATGCTAAAGTTCGCCATTTTGGTACAGATCGTAATATGAAAATCCTTGAAAAGGTCTATGAATATTCTCGAGAAGCCGTGGAGATGAAATTTCGTAGTACAGTGACTAAAGTTCGTAAAGAAAATGATATTTTTTATGTAAAAACCGCGAATGGTGAAGAGTATTCTGCTAAAAAATTAGTATTAGCTTCTGGACGTTCAGGTTCTAAATGGATTTCCCAAGTGTGTAAAGAATTTGGTATTAATTTAGAAAGCAATCAAGTGGATATTGGTGTTCGAATTGAAATACCAGCAGAAATCTTTAAACATATTACTGATGAAGTATATGAATCAAAAATTGTCTATCAAACAAAGGAATACAATGATTTAGTCCGAACCTTTTGTATGAATCCCTATGGTCAAGTGGTAGCAGAAAATACAAATGGTATTATAACTGTAAATGGTCACTCTTATGCAGATCCTAAATTACAAAGTGAAAATACAAATTTTGCTCTATTAGTAAGCAACCAATTTACAGAACCTTTTAAAGAAAGCAATGAATATGGAGAAAGTATTGCAAAATTGTCTAATATGCTTGGGGGAGGAGTTTTATTACAAAGGTTTGGAGATTTGATTAAAGGTCGAAGATCCAGTGAAAAAAGGATGCGCAAGTGTTTTACGGTACCAACTTTAAAGGCTACTGCTGGTGATTTAAGTCTTGTAATACCTAAGAGACAATTAGACGATATTATAGAAATGGTTTATGCTTTAGATAAGATTGCTCCTGGTATGGCAAATGAAGATACTTTATTATATGGAGTTGAAGTTAAATTCTATAATTCTAAAGTAGAAGTAGATAAATATTTAGAAACTTCCGTAGAAGGACTATATATTGCAGGAGATGGTGGAGGAGCGACTCATTCCTTAAGCCAAGCTTCTGCAAGTGGGGTTTTAGTTGCAAGGAGATTGGAAGAAATACTATCATAAAGGAGTTACTATGAGTACAAAAATTTTATTGGTGGAAGATGAAGAATCTATCAGAAAATTTGTAAAAATCAATCTTGAACGTGATCATTATACAGTTTTTGAAGCTGGCACTGGAGAAGATGGAGTTGAAATTGCAAGAAGAGAAGAACCAGATATTGTTGTATTAGATATTATGCTTCCAGGGATTGATGGGTTTGAAGTTTGTCAGATTTTAAGAAAAGAATTTCCCAACTTAGGGATTATTATGCTTACTGCAAAAGCAGAAGATTACGATAAAATTATGGGCTTACAATATGGTACTGATGATTACTTAACAAAGCCTTTTAATCCTACAGAATTGACTTTACGTATCAAAAGCTTAGAAAGACGGTTAGAACAAGGAGATCCAGTAAAGAATAATGCAGGACTTATTAATCATCCTCCTTTCCGTTTAGACACTTATGGAAGAAAGTTTTTTAAAGACGAAAAAGAATTAGAACTTACTCCAACGGAGTATCATATAATGAAAAATTTTATGGAAAATCCAGGCAAAGCTTTAAAAAGGGATGAAATCTTAAATTTAGTATGGGGGGAAGATTTTGTAGGAGATTCGAAAATAGTTGATGTAAATATTAGACGATTACGTTCGAAAGTTGAAGAAAATCCAGCTAAACCTGTGTATATAGAAACAGTATGGGGTCTTGGGTACCGATGGCATATAGACCAAGACGAATAACATTAAAAAATAGTTTAGGTACCAGACTTGTCATTTCTTTTTTACTCATAATTTTTATTACAGTAGCTATCTTGGACACAATTATTATTTTAGGATATCGTCATTATACCTACCAAAATATTTCTAATAACTTGACCATTAAACAAGAAAACTCTGTGGCTTATTTTCAAAAAAATTATTCTAGCTATCCCTTAACAGAATTGGTACTAGAAGATACAGAATTAAATACTTCGAGGATTGATGCTCAAGTTCAGATTATAGATCCTCAAGGGTATGTTCTTATGGATTCAGCAGGGGTATTAAATGACAATGTTATTGCATACAATGATGTACAATCGGCGATCAAAGGAGAAAAAGGGTTAAGAATTGGAAAAGTAGAATATTCTGATGATCTTGTAATGAGTGTTTCATCTCCTTTGTATAATACAGAAAAAGATATTGTTGGTATTTTACGTTATACTACATCTTTAGCTGAAGCTAATCGTTTCATTATAAAAATGGCTTTTATCGTAATTTGGATTGGAGTATTAGTACTTTTAATTTCTACAATGTTTAGTTTTTTATTGGCTCGCTCTATAATTAGACCAATCCAAGAACTAACAGCTGTAGCTAAAAAAATGACAGATGGACAATATAAAATACGATCTCATATTGATCGTAGTGATGAACTGGGAAAATTATCGGATACCTTAAATACTTTAGCTGAAGAAATCATTAAAAAAGATCAAATTAAAAATGATTTTATTTCTTCTATTTCCCATGAGCTACGGACACCACTTACCTCTATTAAAGGTTGGGCTTCTATTATTAAATCTTTAGGGGAAGGGGAAGAACATTTACTAGAAGATGGATTAAATATTATTGAAAATGAAAGTGATCGCTTATCTAAAATGGTAGAGGAATTACTAGATTTTTCTAGATATATATCAGGAAGAATTACTTTAGATAAAGATATTTTTAACATAACTACCACCTGTAGAGATGTATCACGACAGTTAACCCCGAAAGTAAAAAGTGCAGACTTAGATTTTATTGTAGATTTAGAGGAAAAAGATATTATTCTTGTAGGTGATGAAAATAGAATCAAACAATTACTTATCAATTTATTAGATAATGCGATAAAATTTACTGAAAAAGGTGGCTGGATAAAACTTACAGGTTATGAAGAAAAGGATAATTACTATATCCTAGTTTCAGACAATGGAGTTGGAATTGGGAAAGATGATTTAATTCATGTGAAGGAAAAGTTTTACAAAGGAAAACATTCAAAAAGCCATAGTGGAATTGGCTTATCGATTTCTGATGAAATTGTTAAACTTCATAATGGATCTTTAGAAATATTTTCCGAAGAAAACATTGGTACAACTATAAAAATCACAATCCCTCTAAAAAAACCGGAAGAGGTGGAATGATGTTTCGAAAATCAATTTTAATTTTCTTTCTTATATTTCTTGTTGGTTGTGGCCAAAGTTTAGGAGGAGAAAGTGCTGTTTCAACTCCAAAGTTAAAGAAAGCTCCTGTAGAAGGGAAATGGACTATTACAAAATGTATTTTCACCGAAGAAGATAAGGTCAATAATTTTAAATATCGTAATATGATTGGAAAAGATTCTATCTTTAGCTCTGAAGAAGTTATTATTGCTAATTCATATCTTCACCATCCAAGTTATCGATTGAAACGAGTGAATACTGAAGAATTTCTAAATAAAAAATATAATATTGCAAAAGAGAAAATTGGAATTCGAAGCGAATATTTACATGTTATTGATATCTATGACCAAGGAGAGTTGTTTTATCAAATTTTAAGGGAAAAAAGTGATATTGCATATGTGGATATGAATGGAGTCTTTGTTCAAATAACAAAAATCTCAGATGAAGTCACAAAAGATGATATTGAATCCTTTTTATCCTTTGGAAAAAACAAAGAGCCTGAAGATGAGTTTGAAGTATATAACTTAAGTGATAATGGATTTATCCTAGGTTTATCCTCTCCTTATATAGAAGGTGATTCTAATTTAATTAATTGGTCTTATACTACGTATTTTTTCAGATTTCTTGAAGATGAAATTGAAGTTATTAA
Source organism: Tissierellia bacterium (assembly GCA_030537855.1). GTDB lineage: Bacteria > Bacillota > Clostridia > Tissierellales > Peptoniphilaceae > JAUNVD01. The sequence goes on from JAUNVD010000009.1 coordinate 7,305, forward strand.
TGAAAGGCCAGGTTTAATTCTTCCAAGACAAGACGGTTTTTATTCATTAAACACCCGTAGGAATTTGAAGGATGGTAATTATCAGGATTCTGTTCAATGGGTTAAATTACAAGAAGATAATAGTGGAAGTATCCAGGAAGGAATTTTGTCAGATTCTGGTGTATTAAAGAAAATAAATTTTCTCTCTTCGGAGTATATTAATTTAGAAAACATTGATATTCAAAGAGGAAATAAACAAACTTTGTCATTAAATTATTTGAATCCTTTAAAATCAAAAATTCCTTTAGGACTTTCTGATTTCGTAGAAGAAGGTGAGAAAATCTTTGGAGATACAGCAAGGCTAAATTTACCTACTGATGTTACTGGAAGTATAGATGAGCATAATATAGGTTTAGTAAGGGAAAGAGGTCATTGGAACTTGATTGGTCGAGTAAATTTTGAACATAAAGATAAGATGATTCATAAAGACTTTAATGTTAACACTATCATTCCGAAAGATATGGTAAAATATGATGATTTATTCGTTCCTATGTCCCAAGTCAAGGAATTGTTACCAAATGCTCGAGATGCTTTCACTTCACCAAACAATAGATTTTTAATTACACTGGAAGAAGACAAGATAAAAGTTTATAATATAGAAGAAGGCGTTATAAATCCCCAATCGGTAAAAGAAGTTGATATAGATTCTTCATCAGAAACTGTAATGACAGAATGGGCCATAGGGAGATATGTTAAGTTGTGGAAAAAACAATTTGAAGGAGAGGAAGAATGAAGGAAGAAATTATGGCAATGTTAACAAATAATACAGAATACATGCTTTTTTCAATCATAGTTATTGTTGCGGCAATGGTTCTGACACTGCTAGTTAGTCTTATCGCCAAGAAACTTCGATTTGCAAAATACGTTCCCGGCATTTTATTATTGTTTGTGGGTATGTTTTCTCTTTTTATGATTATCAATGATTTATTTGCTAAAAGCTCTTTGGACAATATACTCATAGCTTTATTTTGTATTTCATCCGGGTTAATTGCCCTCTTATTCGCATTAATTATAGGAGTAATCACAAAAAGAAAATATTAAAGGAATCGCTTAAGAACATGTTCTTAAGCGATTTTATTATACATTAAATTTAAATAAAACAACATCTCCATCTTTCATAACATAGTCTTTCCCTTCTGAACGAATAAGTCCAAGTTCTCTAGCATGAGCCATAGTACCTGCTTCTATAAGGTCATCATAGGAAATCACATCTGCTTTAATAAATCCTCGTTCAATATCCGAATGGATCTTACCAGCAGCCTGTGGTGCCTTGGTGCCTTCTTTTACAGTCCAAGCACGTGATTCCATAGGTCCTGTTGTTAAAAAGCTTATAAGGCCTAATAATTGATATCCAGCTTTCACCAAACGATCTAAACCAGAATCAGGCAATCCTAACTCTTCCAGAAAAAGCACCTTTTCATCTGGATCTAAAACAGCTATTTCAGATTCGATTTGTGCTGAGATCATAACCATTTGGTCACCATGTTCCATAGCATAATCTAATACTTTTTTTACAGCAGGAATTGAAGAAGGGTCTTTACCTGCATCATCTTCTGATACATTCGCAACATAGATCACTGGTTTATTGGTAAGTAATTGGAAATGATTCATAAGTTTTTTTTCTTCTTCTGTTAAAGATGCAGATCTTGCTGGTTGACCTTGCTCTAAAGAAGTTATAATTTTATTAATAGCCTCTAGTTCTGGCCTCATTGCTTTATCGGCTTTTGCTTGCTTTTCTACCTTATCTTTTCGTTTTTCCAATTGCTCCAAATCTGAAAAAATAAGTTCAAGATTAATAGTTTCAATATCTCTAATAGGATCAATTGAACCGTCTACATGGATAATATTTTCATCTTCAAAACATCTTACCACATGGACAATAGCTTCAACTTCTCGAATATGTGATAAAAATTGATTTCCCAAACCTTCTCCTTGGCTGGCGCCTTTTACCAATCCTGCAATATCATAAAATTCAATACTAGTTGGCAAGATTTTTTCAGATTTACTTATTTTTGCTAGTTCATTTAAACGTTCATCTGGTATGGGCACAGCACCTATATTAGGCTCAATAGTAGCAAATGGGTAATTTGCAGCTTCAGCTCCAGCTTTGGTGATGGCATTAAATAATGTGGACTTTCCAACATTAGGAAGTCCAACAATCCCTAATTTCATAAATTCCTCCTTTATCGCTAATTCAATGTATAAATATGTCTTAATTTTTCATTACAAATAACAATTTCATATTATAGCATAAAAAAGATAAAAATATTCTCTCAAAAGAAAATTAAGGGAATATTTCCATTGTTATCTAATTTATGTTAAACTATAAAATAGTATTTCCACAAAGATTATAGTATAATAAAAAGAAAAGGTGGGATGTAATTATGAGTGCAATCGTCATTAGCGATTTAAGCAAAAAGTTTGGGCGAGAGTATGTATTAGATCATCTAAATGTAGAAATATTAGATGGAGAATTTTTTTCGATTTTAGGTCTTGCAAAGTCAGGGAAGACCACCCTTACTCAAATACTTCTTAACTTCCTTAAGCCCGGAGGAGGAACAGCAACAATTTTTGATATGGATATTAAAAAGGATTCTAAAACTATAAAGGATTTCTGTTCTTACGTATCGGAAGATGTGTGGATGTACGACAATATGAAACCGGATGCAATTTTTCGAAAAACTTTAAGTTTTCACGGTTCAAAAAATTTTGAAGTATTAGAAGAATTAAAAGAGTACTTTAATTTTCATGAAAAGAAAAAATTCGGACATTTAAGTTTACGAGATAAAAAACTTGTTGGTATTATTAATGCTTTAATGGTGAGTCCTAAATTAATTATTTTAGATGAACCAACGAAGGGTCTTGATGATGAAACTGCAGAAAAACTTTTTATTCGCTTAAAACAATTACAACGAGAGGAAGGTTTGACTATTCTTTTATTAACTGATTCACTTCCCATCGCTCAACGTTACAGTGACCGTGCAGCTTATTTGTATCAAGGAGAAATCAAAAATATTGAGCATTTAAAAGAAAAGGAAGGTAGAGATAAAATACTTAAAATCTTTGATCTTCCCGTTGATGAAGATTCTTTTATTCATTTAGGTGCAAAACCAATTTCTGGTGACCCTGATATTGTAACTTTTTACTATGATGGGCCATTACAAGCTCTATCTTCTCAAATTTCCGAAGCTGGATTAAGTAATTATAATTTAGAAGATGCAACTTTAAAGGATAAAATGGAAGCTCAATACAAGGGAGGTACCCAAGAATGAATTTATTTGGATTAGAATTTAAAGCAAATTTTGGTAAAATGATTGCTTGGGCCATTGTTCTTGCTATTTTAATTGGACTTTTATTAGCTTTTTATCCATTGATGTTAGAAGAAAATACAAAATCAATTTTTGATTCTTTTTCCAATGGATTAAGTCCTTCTGCTAAAGCTGCATTTGGCCTGGAAGAAGAAGTAGACTACACAAATATGCCTCAATATATTGCTTTTATTTATCAGTATTTATTTGTGTTGATTATGATGTTTGCTATGCAATTAGGGGCTAGTTCATTGTCTAAGGAGCAACAAACAGGGAATATTGAATATATTTACTCTAATCCTATTACTAGATCAGAAATTATTAATGAAAAATTATTTGCAAACATTCTAGTTTACCTTATTTTTTTAGTAATTCTTGCTGGAGTAACCTTTGGTATTTCTATTGTTTTTCAACCTGTAGATATAAGAAAACAGGAAATATTAATTGCCTTAGGTAAGATATTTTTAGGTTTACTTTGTTCTGGACTGGTATTTTTAGCTATTGGATATTTCTTTTCAGCAATGATGAAAAGCAGTAGTGGGGCAGATGGTTTGTCTGTACTATTTGTCTTTTTATTAGTGGTATTAGTGATTGTGGCTAAAGTTACAGGATATGGAATGATTGCAGGGTATACTGTTTTTGAAGCCTTTAAACCCATTCATATGTTAAAAGGTAACTTAAACTTTATTGGAATGGGAATTTCTTTAGGGATCTTTATATTAGGATTACTGTTATGTTATGTTATTTATGGATCTAAAGAATTAAAATATTAAATTTCTTAAGGAACTTATCTATTTTGATAGGTTCCTTTTTCGTCTCCCTTTCAGATTCAATTATAATAACATTTGTGTTATTATGTATATAGTTTAGGAGGGAGAAATGAAATATATCATAGGTTTAGATTTAGATGGTACATTATTAACAGACGAAAAATCCATTTTAGAAGTTGATAAAAATATTATTATACATTGGTTGGATTCGCAGCAGCATGTTGTTATAGTAACTGGGCGAAGATACTATTCTGCTTTAGAAATTTTACAATCTCATAGTTTATATTTACCTATTATTTCAAATAATGGTTGTTTAATTAGAGATAAAGAAGAAAGAACTCTTTATCGAGATATTTTTTACAAAGATGAATTACTTAAAATCATAAATACCTATCCCTCTTTTGATGTTCATCCTGTTTTCCATGTAGACGGATATCATCAAGGTTTTGATATGGTATATTTTGATATGGATAAAAATAAGAACACAATAGATTATTGCTCTGATGGATTAGATAGAACCATTGTTGCCCATTCTTTAAATCAAGTATTAAACCTTGACCACCTAGCAATCGTCTTTGTTGGAGATGTAAAAAATCTTTTTTCCTATCAATCATATTTAAACGAAAAATATCCATCTATTTTTAATATTCATATTTTAGAAAATTTAAAAAGTAATTCTTCTATTATGGAAGTTTTAACTAATCGAACAAATAAATGGATTGGCTTACAAAAGTATGCTGACTTTTATAAAATAGACCATGATAATATTATAACTGTTGGTGATGACACCAATGATATTGCAATGGTAACACAAGCAAAATATGGGATAGCTATGAAAAATGGAGGAAATTCATTAATGGAATTAGCAACTAGAATTTCAAAAAGGGATAATAATCATGGAGGAGCCGTCCATAGTGTAAAAGAACTCCTAGAAAGGTTGAATAAGTATGAAAATTAATTGGTATCCAGGTCATATGAAAAAAACTTTAGAAAATATTAAAGAAAGTCAAAAACTGGTTGATTTTTATATTGAAATTATAGATGCAAGAATACCTTCCAGTAGTTCAAATCCATTGTTAAAGGAAGTTTTAAAAAATAAAAAGCGATTAATATTAATTAACAAGGCTGATTTAGCTGATCCTGAAGAAAATCAAAAGTGGTTAAACTATTTTAATCAAGACTTAGATACTAATGCTCTTTTATATAATGCTACAAAAAGAGATAATATAAATAAGCTTTTACAAGCATCAATAGAATTAAACCAAGAACTTCTTGACCACAAGAAAAAGAAAGGAATGAAAGACAGTGGACTACGGGCAATGGTTGTTGGAATTCCAAATTCAGGGAAGTCTACTTTTATAAATACCTTTGTGGGTAAAAGAAGTACAAAAACTGGTAATCGTCCTGGGGTTACAAGGTCAAATCAATGGATTCGGATTCATAAAAAACTTGATTTATTAGATACTCCAGGTGTACTATGGCCTAAATTCTCGTCAGAAACTATGGGTCTTCACTTAGCATTTGTCGGGTCTATTAAGGAAGAAATCTTAGATCGAGAAACCTTAGCTTTAGAACTTATTAAGGAATTAAAAGAAACATATCCTAATTTATTGTCTGCTAGATATGATCTTCAAAATATAGATGTGGAACCATTGAAACTTATGGATGAAATTGGTCGTAAGAGAGGTGCCATATTAAAAGGAGGATTTATCGATTATGAAAGGACCTCTAGAGTGATTCTAGATGATTTTAAAAATGGAATGATTGGTCCGATTACATTAGAAAAGGTGGAAAATTATGGATAGAAAATTTGAAATAGAGATGGAAAATAAAGGTTATAATATCATTGCTGGAGTGGATGAGGTAGGAAGAGGCTGTCTTTTTGGGGATGTTGTAGCTTGTGCTATTGTCATGCCCGACAAAGTAATTGAGGGAGTCATGGATTCTAAGAAACTAACTCCTAAAAAAAGAGATGCACTATATGAAGAAATTTTAGAAAAGGCACTGGCAATTGGTATTGGAAGAGTATCCCCAGATATTATAGATAAAATTAATATTAAAGAGGCTACAAAACTTGCAATGGCAAAAGCTGTTGAGTATTTAAGGGATCCTCAAGGAGAAGTTGTGAAACCTGATTTTGTATTTATTGATGCTGAAACCATACCTATAAACATAGAACAAAAAGGTTTAAAGCACGGGGATGATATTTGTTATTCTATAGCATGTGCATCTATTGTTGCAAAAGTTTTTCGAGATAGACTTTGTTTAAAATGGGAAAGTGAATATCCAGGATATGGAATTGAACGTCATAAGGGATATGGGACGAAACTTCATCGACAAGCTTTATTAACAAAAGGTGTTACAAATCTACATCGAAAAACATTCTTAAAAAAAATATTAGGAAGTACCAATGAAAAATGATAAGAGTCTAGGATGTTATGGTGAAGAGCTAGCTGCTCAATATTTATTAAATAAAGGATATAAAATTCTAGAAAGAAACTATCGTAATCATTTTGGTGAGTTAGATATTATTGCTTGGGATAAAGAGTTTTTAGTTATTATAGAAGTTAAAACAAGAAAATCATCTAAATATGGAAAACCAAGGGAAGCTGTAGATGTATATAAACAGGAAAATATAATCCGAGTAACTCATTCTTATCTAGCTGAAAAAAGTTTATGGTCTGTTCCTGTTCGTTTTGACGTCATTGAAATTTTTTTAAAAGACCGAGAAACCATTGAACATTTAGAAGGAGCATTTCAAGTAGAATAGGAGGCAGGTATGTATTCTTGTATAAAAACTTGTACTTTACAAGGATTAGAAGGATATGTGATTGATGTAGAAACAGATTTATCTCGTTCATTACCAAAATTTAGTATTGTTGGTTTACCAGATATTGCCATTAAAGAATCGGCAGAACGAGTACGTGCTGCTATTAAAAATAGTAGATATGATTTTCCCATGATTCGAATTACCATTAATTTAGCTCCAGCAAATATAAAAAAAGATGGAACGCAAATGGATTTAGCTATTGCCACTTCCATTTTATCAGCATCTGGACAAATTGATTCAAAAGATATTCAAGATTATATTTTTCTAGGTGAACTATCTTTAGACGGAAAAGTGAATAGAATAGACGGTGCTCTTCCTATGGTAATTTCTCTTAGAGAAATGGGTTTTCGTAAAATAATTGTACCTTACGATAATCGTAAAGAATGTGCTGTTGTAGAAGATATGGAAATTTATCCTGTGAAAGAATTATCTCATGTGGTAGATTTTTTTAATGGTGATTTAATAATAGAAAGAGAAGTTCATGTTCCCTATTCAGGAGAAGGTAGAAGGGAATACTCAGTGGATTTTTCAGAAATGAAAGGACAGGATAATTTAAAAAGAGCATTGGAAATTTCTGCAGCTGGTAGTCATAATTTACTTATGATAGGCACACCAGGGTGCGGCAAATCTATGGCAGCTAAAAGATTGCCAACAATTTTACCAAAACTTACTTTTGAAGAAGCTATTGAAGTCACTAAAATTTATTCTGTTTCTGGTTTACTTAGTAACGAGGATTTGGTTTATGAAAGGCCTTTTCGTTCTCCCCATCACACAAGTTCTGCTGTTTCCTTGATTGGAGGAGGAAGAATACCGAAACCTGGTGAAATTTCTTTGGCACATCATGGGGTTCTTTATTTAGATGAGTTACCAGAATTTTCAAGACATGTACTTGAAGTGCTTCGCCAACCTATGGAGGACCATACCATACATATTGCTAGAGCAAATGCCAGTTTAACCTATCCAGCTAAATTTATGCTTATAGCATCTATGAACCCTTGTAAATGTGGTTATAATGGCCATCCAACACAGGAATGCACTTGTAGTGTTCACAGTATATCTCAATATCTTTCAAAGATTAGTCACCCTCTTCTTGATCGTATTGATTTACATGTAGATTTAAGTCCAGTAAACTATGAAGATATTGCTGAGAAAAGGGAAGAAGAAAAGAGTATATGTATTCGAGAAAGGGTGGAAAAAGCTAGAAATATACAATTAGAAAGGTTTAAAGATTTTTCTTATTTTTCCAATAGTGATATGAGTGAAAAGGATGTTAAAAAATTTTGTCAATTATCAAAATCTTGTGAAGAACTAATGAAAATAGCTTTTAAAAAGTATAATTTTAGTGGTCGTAGTTATCACAAAATATTAAAGGTTGCAAGAACCATTGCAGATTTAGCAGGAAAAGTGGAGATCCAACAAGATCACTTGTTAGAAGCCATTAGATATCGATCGGTAGAAGCTAAATATTGGGGGAGTCGGTAATGGAAAGGCGAGAGCTTTATATTGCTGCTAGTGAATTAGGTTTTACTTCGGAAGAAATTTTAAAATTATCAAAAATTTTTCATTTGTTTCAAGACTCTAAAGAGTTATTTCAAATACAAGGGGAATCCCTACTTTCAGGTAGAAAAAGTAAAGATAGACTTTATGGAAACTGGGAAGAGGCATTGGAAAAGGTCTATCATATTACAGAAAAATTAAATATAGGAATTTTAACCTATGAAGATTCAGAATTTCCAGAGGAGTTAAAAGATATTGAAAATCCTCCTGCAATTATCTATTATCGTGGTGATTTTCTTAAAACATTATCTTATAAAAGAATGGGAATTGTTGGATCTAGGAAACATACTCATTATGGAGAAAATATATGTAGGGGAATTAGTAAGGACCTTAGTGATTTAAAAATTGTTTCTGTAAGTGGAATGGCATTAGGGCTAGATGGGATTGCTCATAAAGAAGCGATTAACCATGATTTTCTTACCATTGCAGTCCTTGGCTGTGGTGTAGATGTAATATATCCAAAATCCCATAGTAAGTTATATTTAGATATAATAAAACAAGGGGCTGTTATTAGTGAATATCCATTAGGTACTAAACCAATGAATTATTTTTTTCCTGAAAGAAATAGAATTATAGCAGGATTGTCACAAGGACTTGTGGTCATAGAAGCTAGGGAACGTTCTGGTTCATTAATCACTGCTAGACTTGCAGCTGAACAGGGAAAAGAAGTTTTCGCTGTACCTGGTAATATTAATAGCTTATATAGCAAAGGAACAAATGCTTTGATTCGAGATGGTGCTCACCCTTATTTAAGTCGAGAAGATATTATAACATTTTTAGATATTAAGGATGTCGTCAAAACAGAAAAAATCCGTGATTTATCTCATGAAGAAGAAAAAATTTATTCTTATATTCAAAATGGAATCAATACAGCTAACCTACTATGCATAGAAACTGGTGAAAGTATTACATTTATAAATAGTATTTTAACAATACTTGAAATGAAAGGTTTTATTCAATTGGAAGGAGCCGATCGATTTACCATTACTTCTATGTTATAAATTATAAAAACAGGCTAATGATTCTGAAGATTAGTTGACAAGAATCCCCTTTCTTTGATATAAGTTAATTCAAGGTTAATGAAAATATATAGACTAACATCAATGAAACCAGTTAATAAAGAGGTGTATTTTTGAAAAATTTAGTGATTGTAGAATCTCCAACGAAAGCAAAAACAATAAAAAAGCTTTTAGGAAGGAATTATAAAGTCCTTGCTACAGTAGGACATATTAGGGATTTGCCAAAAAGTTCCTTTGGGGTAGACATAGAAAATAATTTTGAACCAAAATATATTACTATTCGTGGAAAAGGTCCTGTAATTAAAGATTTAAAAAAAGAAGCAAAAAAAGCAGACCATATTTACTTAGCAACTGACCCAGATAGAGAAGGAGAAGCAATTTCATGGCATCTTAGTCATATTTTAGATTTGAATCCAGATGATAATATTAGAGTTGAATTTAACGAAATAACAAAGGATACTGTAAAGGAACAAATTCATAATCCTAGAAGTATTGACTCTGATTTAGTAGATGCTCAACAAGCTAGAAGAGTGCTTGACCGTATTGTTGGTTATAAAATTAGCCCACTTTTATGGAAAAAAGTAAAAGGAAAGCTTTCAGCTGGTCGTGTTCAATCTGTTGTGCTAAAGATAATTTGTGACCGAGAAGAAGAAATTCGTAATTTTATTCCAGAAGAATATTGGACTATTGAAGCTAATTTAATAAAGGATAAAAAGACTTTTAAAGCATCTTATTATGGACGATATGGAGCTGCAAAAGATGAAAAAATAGAATTAAAGACAAAAGAGGATGCACAAAAAGTTTTACATGAAATAAATCATGATTTTTTTCATGTTGCAGATATTAAAACGAAGGATAAAAAAAGATTTCCCTTTCACCCTTTTACAACCTCTACATTACAACAAGAGGCTTCTAGAAAATTAAATTTTAAAGGGAAAAAGACTATGCGTATTGCTCAAAGTTTATATGAAGGGATTGATATTCCTAAAGAAGGTTCCGTTGGATTAATTACTTATATGAGGACTGATTCTGTCCGAGTGTCTGCTGATGCAGCTTCAAAAACTAAAGATTATATTCTTAAAGAATTTGGAAAAGAATATTTAGGCTTTTCAAAGAAGCCAACAAAAACAAAAAAGGGAGTTCAAGATGCTCATGAGTGTATTCGACCAACAGATGTAACAAGAACTCCAGAAAACATAAAAAATTCTTTATCTAGAGATGAATTTCGTCTTTACCAACTTATTTGGAAAAGATTTGTGTCTTCCCAGATGAGTCCAGCTATTTTTAAAACCATGACAATTCGTTTAACATCAAATAATCATGTGTTTCGTACATCTGGGAATCAAAAGGTATTTGATGGATTTTTAAAAGTTTATCATTATGCAGAACAAAAGGACACGATTTTACCTTCTTTAAACCTTGAAGATTCTGTTAAGGTTAAAAAAATAATCGATGAGCAGCATTTTACAAATCCACCACCTAGATATAATGAGGCCAGTTTAATTAAATTATTAGAAGAATTAAGAATAGGACGTCCCAGTACTTATTCTCCAACTATAAGTACCATTCAATCTAGATATTATGTAACTTTAGAAGATAAAAAATTCCACCCCACAGAATTAGGGGAAACAGTGAATGAAATTTTAACTGAATATTTTCCTGATTTAGTAAATGAAAAGTTTACAGCTAGTATGGAAGAAGATTTAGATACGATTGCACATGGAGAAATGTACTGGAAACAATTGGTTAAAGATGTCTACAATCAACTTAAAGAGGATTTAGATAAGGCCCATGAGGAAGTAGAAAAGGTAGAAATCCGTGATCAACTTTCTAATGAAACTTGTGAAAAGTGTGGACGAACGATGGTTATTAAAATGGGTCCTTATGGTAAATTTTTAGCTTGCCCTGGTTTTCCTGAATGTAGAAATACTATGCCGTATGAAGAAAGAATTGGTGTGGAATGTCCAAAATGTAAAGAAGGGGAAGTGGTTATAAAAAGAAGTAAAAAAGGTAGAAAATTTTATGGTTGTAATCAATACCCTAAATGTGATTTTGTATCTTGGAATGAACCGGTTTCTGAACCTTGTCCAAAATGTAATGGTGTGTTGACGAAACATACTACAAAAAAAGGTTCTTTCCTAAAATGTCAAGACCCTTCTTGTGGTTATATGAGGGAGTTGGAGGAGCAAGGTGAATGAAAAAGATTTATATAAAAGTCTTGGTTTAAGTATTCAGCAATGTGAAGTTTTAGGTGTAAAACCTCTTTCCATAGAAAAAGATGGCCTTCGGGTTAAAGTTAATCCTGGAGGAGAAATGTATAAAACTATGTTAGAATATACTTCAGGGATGAATATTATATTTGATGAAATCAATTCTTTAGATAGTAATATCGAACAAAGAATAAATGAAGAAGAAAAAAATATACCTAAACTGATAGACAATTTACTAATGACTGCCATTTTATTAAATGGTACTGATTTACATTTTGAAATCTATGAGGATATTTTTCGTGTGAGAATTCGTATTGACGGGAAATTAGAAGTTTTAAAAGAAATCGACTTTGGAATGTATCAACAAGTTGCTACAAAGATAAAAATCATGGCAGATATGGATATTTCAGAAAAAAGAATTCCCCAAGATGGTAGATTTACTTTTCATCATGATAACAGAGATATCGATATTAGAGTAAGTACATCTCCAACAATTTGGGGTGAAAAACTAGTTTTAAGAATATTAAATGGATCAGGAAATATATTGACAATAGAGGATCTTGGACTTAGTTTTGAACAAAAAGTATTTATGGAAAAACTAACCCAACAATCCGGAGGGTTAGTTTTATTTTCTGGACCTACTAACTCGGGGAAAACGACTTCCATCTTTGCGTTGTTACAATTATTAAATAAAGAAGATGTTAATATTATAACGATCGAAGATCCGGTGGAGTACCGAGTATATGGTTTAAATCAAATCCAAATTAATAAAAAATCAGGACTTGATTTTGCTCAAGGATTGAGAACGGTCTTAAGACAAGACCCGGATATTTTAATGGTTGGAGAAATCCGTAACAAGGAAACAGCAACAATAGCTCTTCGAGCAGCTTTAACTGGAGTTTTGGTATTTTCAACAATACATAGTGAGAATAGTATTTCCACTATTTTCCGGTTACTAGATATGGGTATGGAGCCTTACTTAATTGCTGAAAGTATATTAGCTATCGTTTCCCAAAGACTTGTAAATTGCCTTTGTCCATATTGTAAAGAAGAAGAAGTCGTAGTCGATCCTTATTTTTTTAACGAACCAAAGAATATTTATACAGAGAGAGGTTGTAGTAAGTGTAACAAAGGAAACAAAGGAAGGAAAGGCGTCTTTGAGATTCTTCCTTTTGATAGTCAAATTCGGCGTCAAATTTATAACAGAGCTTCCATAGATAAAATTCAACAACTATGTGAAGTAAAACAAATATCCACACTAAAAAAGGAGTTTTCAAAAGGTTTGTTAAAAGGCGAGTATTCATTAAAAGAAGTTCAAAAGAAAATAAACACTTTGCAGGGGATATTATGAAATTTACATACCGTGGAGTCGATGAACAAGGAAAAGTTATCGATGGTCATACAGATAAAAGTAGTAAGGAAGAAGTGATTGAATATTTATATTCATTAAATATTAAGCCTATTGAAATTAATAAAGATAGAGACCTTTCATTTAGATTTAAGAAAAAAAGAACTCCTCTTTCTTGGGGAATTGTTGCAGAACAGTTAGGAATCTTGCTATCTAGTGGTCTCCATTTAAAAGATATCCTTCCTTTAATGAAAGAAGAATATAAAAAAACTGAATTTCATGATGTGTTTTCTACCTTGGAAGAGGATTTTAAAAATGGAAAATCTATGTATCAGAGTTTTAAAAATTATAATGACATCCCACAGTCTTTACTACAAGGTATTTATATTGGAGAATACTCTGCTGAATTAGAAAAAAACTTATCGTCTATTGGAAGGTTTTTACGAAAAGAAGCAATTGAAAAAGCCCAACTGAAAAACATTTTAATTTATCCTATTTTACTATGTTGTATCACTATTTTTATGGTCGGATTTTTAGTTGGCTTTGTTTTACCAGTATTTGAAGAATTGTATATAACAAGTGGGGTTCACTTACCAAAATCCACAATCTTACTTTTAAATACGGGTAAATTTTTTAAACGTTTTGGCATATGGATTTTACTTTTTATTATTACTTTCATACTTTTAGTGAAGAAGCTTAGTTCTACTAAAAAATATGGGGAATTTTTTATAGATAAAGGATTAAAACTACCCTTTATTGGAAAATATTTAAGTTATCTATATATTAGAACCTTGTCTGGAAATTTATACATATTATTACAGTCTGGGATAGAATTAATTCCAGCATTAAAAATTTTTCAAGAGACAAATACTAATCCATGGATGCAAAACAATTTGGAAAAAGTAATACATAGTATTGAAGGTGGAAACACATTATCTTCTGCTTTAAAAGAAAGATCTATCTTTCCAAATGTATTTTTAACATTTATTCGTAGTGGCGAAGAATCATCATCTTTGGAAAATACCTTAGAATATATTTTTGAATATTATACAAAAGAACTAGAGCTTATTAGAGAAAAATATTTAAAAAATCTTGAACCTGTTTTTATTGTAGTACTAGGAATTTTTGTGGGATTTATTGTACTATCCATTGCAAGTCCCATGTTTGATTTAGTTCTATTATTTTAGGAGGAGAAACATGAAAAAGTTAAAAGGATTCACATTATTAGAACTTGTAATTGTTTTAGGTATCTTAGCTCTTTTATTAACGATAGCGATTCCAAAATATCAAATAGCAAGAAAACAAGCGGAAATAACGGCACATAATGGAAATGTGAAAATGCTAAAGACTGCTGGAATGTTGTATTTAACAGAGCATGAAAGTGTAACCAATACTACATTAGGAGAAGGAGAACTTTTACAATACATAGAAGGTGATACTATTCCTAAACCTGCAAGGGGTCATGGAGACCAATTTACTGTTCAAATTGATGAAAATGGTAATGTGATCGTTGAGCCTGGAGAGTTGTCTCTATCTAACAACGATGATTCTTCTACAACACAATGATACTAATTTTATCTATTCTTGGAGGAATCATGGGGTCTTATTTTTCATCCCTTGGTAAAGATCATTTAATCGGTCGATCTAAATGTGGTAAATGTACTAAAACTTTAAGACCTATAGAATTAATACCAATATTTTCATATTTGAAATTAAAGGGAAGATGCTCTATATGTATGAATAAAATCAATCCTCTATATATAATATTAGAAATAGTTGGAGCCATAGTATATCCAATAATCTACCTTTTTACTAAACATATTATGATTACAATCTTATTTGGTTCTATCATACTACTCTTACTTCGAATTTCAATTATTGATCTTCAAGAAGGATATATTTATATTATAGATATACTATGGATACTACTTTTAAGAGTTATTTTATTCTTAATCCACATGAATAATCCTATTCCATATATATTATCAGGATTAAGTATTGCTGCTCTTTTATTATTCATTCAAATCATTAGTAAAGGTTTAGGTACTGGTGATATTTTTTATGGAATGGTACTGTCCAGTTTTTTTCCTTTATCTTTGGCAACGTATTATTTTATATCATGGTCTTTTATCTTAGGAGGATTGATAGCTGCTTTTAAGCTTTATATATTACATAAAAATAGACGGGATAAAATGGCCTTTGCCCCTTTTCTAAGTATAGGGTTTTTAATCACAATTATTTGGAGGAGTTTATGTTAAAAAAGAACTCAATGACCTATTTATTATTTGAATCAGGTAAGATTACGTGGATAACAAAGGGAAAATATGGAGAAGTTTTTGTCCCTTGGAGGATGATTGAAGAAGGGATCTTAAAAAAACCAGAAGCAGGTTTTTACATAGTGAAAAAGACCTTGGAAGAAAACAATGTTCCTGTTAATAATATTATCTGTGTTCCATTATTTGGAGTAGAAAAATATATAGAAATAAACATTCCAAACTTAGAAGACAAAGATATTCCAGGTTTTATTGATTTTGAATTAAAACATAAATATCCAGAAAGAAATATTGGTTATGAGCAAGGAAATGTTCAAGATCAAAAATGGAAGCTATACACTTTAGAACGTAAAACATATGAATCTTATGAAATTTTTAACCATTTAGGTAAATCCTGTGAAATACTTGGATTACATGAGTTTTTAAATCAAAAAGGTAAAAATATCAGTAATAATTATCTTTTTCCTTCTCCTGATGGGGTAATATATTTAGAAGGAAATAAGATTTTTAAAATTAAAAATTCCCTTGATGAATTCATAGTAAAAAATAAATATGGAACGGAAGATTTTTACAAATATCTTGAGAATAAATTTGTTAAAGAGGATACTTCTTTAGAACCTTTGGAAAATTCCTGGAAGATATATTTACTACAAAATTTTTCTCAATTATTCAAAGATAGAGAAGATAAAATAATAAAGATTCACGATCTTGTACCTAAGGATATTTTAAATATATTTACCAATGGACCAATACTAGAAGGAGCGACATGGGGGGATCTCCCTTATGAATGGGAAGAACATAAGAAGAAATGGGAATCTTTCAAGGTAAAGAAAATATCTTTTTATAAAATAATTTCTTTAGTATCTTTACTTTCCATATTTTTATGTTTTTTACATTTTACCTTTATTTATCCACAGAATATGAAAAAAGAACTTGACATCACAAAAGAAAATATTATGTTTTTAGCTGAGGATTTAAAAAAGAAGGGGATATCTGATGTAAACGTACATTGGGAAAAAAATAATATTAAAATTTCAGGTAGAGCAACCAATGAAAAATCAATAGAGAAATATCAAAAAGAACTTTCTAAGCACTATGGAAATGTTAAACTTACCTCCTTAACAAAAGATGATACCCACTATGTTTTTCTTATAGAAAGCAGATAATACATCAATTGAAATATAAACAGCTCCATAGGAAACAGTCTTTTTGGAAAAGGGAGATATAAATTTTATCTTTAAACTTATATTAAGTCATCAATATATTTTTATTTGTCTTTATAAATAATTACAAATCATTAACAAAAGTTAAGAAATATTGACAAAACCCTTCGTTCTTGATTAAATATATATATGAACCTGAGGAGGTGCTTATGAAACGTTTTTCAAAAATTTTGCTTCTATTTATCTTACTTTTTACCACTGTAACGGTAAATGCATCTAGTAATATACCATTAAGGATTAATGGTAAAAATCAAAATTTGTCTATGGCAAAAGTAGTTGTTAATAATAATATATTAAAATCAAGCTATTCTCCTTATATATCAGGAGGAAGGACTTTTGTACCAATCCGAGAATTAACAGAAAGTTTAGGTGCAGACGTTAATTGGAATAATAAAAATAAAACAGCAGATATTATACTTAATAATACTAAAATTACATTAAAAATTGATAGTCCGATTGTGTATGTTAATGGAAAAGAATTACATTTACATAAACATGCAATACCAAGATTAGCACTATACAAAAATACAAATGAAACGAAAACCATGGTACCCCTTCGTTTTCTTTCTGAAACTTTTGGATTTGATGTTTCTTGGGATCAAAAAACAAAAACAGCTAAAATCCATGGTTCTAATCCTGTTTCATTATCAAATGAAGAAAATACTGTTAATAATAAACCTAAACAAGAACTGGAAAGCCCATCAAATGTAATAAATTCAAATGAAGTAGAACAAAAAGAAGAAAGGGTAATTACCAAAAAGATAAAAGCACAAGGACCAGTAACTATTGTTATTGATGCAGGCCATGGAGGAAAGGATCCAGGCGCTACAGCTATTGATGGTAAAACAACAGAAAAAGAATTAAATTTAATGGTAACACGAGCCCTAGCTCCAAAATTAAGAGCCTGTGGTTATGAAGTCATTGAAACAAGAACTACAGATGAATTTATTGAGTTAGCAGAAAGAGCTGAAATTGCAGAAAGAGAAAATGCAGAGATTTTTGTTAGTATCCATTTTAATTCATCTTCTAGTGATAAAGCTTCAGGTATAGAAGTACTATATGCACCTGAAAGCAAAGTTGAAATAAAAGAAGCTGAGCAAGTTCACTTAGCAAAATGTATTTTAGATGAAGTTATAAAAGAAACTGGAGCAAAAAGTAGAGGTGTAAAAGCAAGAGCAGATCTTGCCGTTCTACGAAAAACCTCAATGCCAGCAGCTTTAGCTGAATTAGGCTTTATGAGTAATGATAATGAATTTGGAAAAATCAGCACTCCAGAATATTTTAATAAGTTAGTAGAAGGAGTATCAAAAGGAATTCAAAAATATGTAAATAATTATGTAGAATAAATTCCTGTTGAATTTTATGAAAAACTGGCTTAAAATCAAAAGAGATCAAGTCAGTTTTTTTATGGGAGAATAAATGAAGAAATTAGTCATAGCTAGTAGAAATGAAAATAAAATATTGGAAATAAAAGAAGCATTATCTGGGTTGTCCTTAGAAATAATTGGCCAATCAGAAGTAGCAAAAGATCTTGAAGTAATTGAAGATGCTGACACATTAGAAGGAAATGCAGACTTAAAAGCAAAAGCTTTATCTACTATTTCTCCTAATACCTTTGTATTAGGAGATGACACAGGATTATTTGTAAAAGCTTTAGATGGTGCACCTGGAGTGTTATCAGCAAGATATGCAGGGCAAGCTCATAATGATGAAAAGAATAAAATGAAATTATTAAAAGAGATGGAAGGTCTCTCAAATCGTCAGGCTTACTTTGAAACCGTATTTGTTCTTTATGATCCTTTTGGACAAAAATCTATTCTAACAGGACATTGTAATGGAACCATTGCTTTAGAAGAAGTAGGAGATAGTGGTTTCGGTTATGATCCAATTTTTATTCCTGAAGGTTATTCTACTTCTTTTGCAGAAATGGATATAAAAGAAAAAAATCAAATAAGCCATAGAGGAAATGCTCTTAAAGCCTTACGTCAATATTTTGAAACTTATGGAGTATTATAAATAAATATTTATTAAAAAATTGTTGACGTAAAATTAAAAAGATGGTAATATAAATATGTTGTCATCTTATGGTGGGTATGGCCTAGTTGGTTAGGGCGCCAGATTGTGGCTCTGGAGGTCGTGGGTTCAAATCCCACTATCCACCCCATATGATCCATTAGCTCAGTCGGCAGAGCACCTGACTTTTAATCAGGGTGTCCCGCGTTCGAGTCGCGGATGGATCACCATGTATGCGGGAATGGCGGAATTGGCAGACGCGCTAGACTTAGGATCTAGTGTCTTTGACGTGGGGGTTCAAGTCCTCTTTCCCGCACCATTTTACAGAGTTCTTAGGAACTCTGTTTTTTTATTATTTGAGGTATGAATATGTTAGTAATTATTTTTTTATTTTTCATAATGGTATTATCTATTTACTATAGCTCATGTTTAAAGATTGAAAGGTTTCAAATTGAGTCAAAAGTAAATAATCCTATTAGTATCGTTATCCTTAGTGACTATCATTCAAATCCAAGTTTATCTTTGCAAAAATTAGTAAAAAGGATAAAGAACTGTAATCCAGATATGATTTTTCTTCTTGGGGATATTACTGATCGTCATGATAAAGATTTAAAATGTACGAAATTATTCGTTAAGTCAATATGGGAACTAAAGGTCCCTATTTTTTATGTTTTGGGGAATCATGAAATAGACAGAAAAGATATTGGGAAGATACATCATATTTATAAATCTTTTGGAGTGGTACATGTAAAGGATGAACCGTATGTTTATGAAAAAAATGGAGATTTAATTGGTATTTATGGATATGATTTCAATGGAAAAAATAATTGGATAGAACTAAATAGTAAGTTAAATCTTTTGCTAACCCATTCCTATGAAAATTATAAGAAGAAAGAAAATAAAAAATTCGATATTATTTTTAGTGGACATACCCATGGTGGCCAAGTAAGAATACCTGGAATAGGACAATTAATTGGACATGGACCTACATTTTTACCAAAATATAGTAAAGGCTATTATAAATTAAGTGAAAAAGAAAATTTATATATTACCTCTGGTTTAGGAAACAGTTCTATCCCTATTCGCTTATTTAATCCAATAGAAATACTTCATATTCAATTAAAAAACCGGCTATAGCCGGTTTTTTAAGCCCAATTTCCATTACGAAATACAGGTATAATCTCTCCATTTTTTCTTATCCCATCAATGTTTAAATCCTTTGTCCCAATCATAAAGTCCTCGTGAACGATACTGTCGTTTACTCCTAACTCTTCTAATTCTTCCACTGTTTTATCTTCAGAATCTTTCAGACAAGTGGGATATGCCTTTCCAATAGCAAGATGACAAGAAGCATTTTCATCAAATAAAGTATTATAAAATAACAAGTTTCGATTTGAAATAGGGGAATCAAAAGGAACAAGGGCAACTTCTCCAAAATACATGGAGCCCTTATCTGTATGAATTAATTGATTCAAAATTTCCTCTCCTTTTTTGGCTTTAGCTTCCACAATCTTACCATCTTTTATTTTTAAGTAGAACTCATCAATAATATTTCCAGCATAGTTAAAAGGTTTGGAACTATATACAATACCATTTATTCCTTTTTTATGAGGTAAGGTATACACCTCTTCTGTAGGAATATTTGCAACAAATTCAATACCATCTTTTGTAATTCCATATCCTGCTCTCCAAATATGACCTTCTGGGAAATCTATGGTTAAGTCTGTCCCTTGTTTATTGGTATAATGGAATCTTTTAAATTCCATAGCATTGAGATAATCTGCATGGTCTTTTAGATTTTGAATATGAGTTTTCCATAATTCCACAGAATTTTCTTCTTCTATTCTAGAAGCATCTAATATTTCTTTCCATAAACGATATTGGGCTTCTTTTTCATCAAGTTCTGGGAAAACAGCTTTTGCCCAAGAAGGGATGGATACTGCAGCTACATTCCAAGAAATTTCATCTCCCATTAGACTTTGATAATATTCTTTTAAAGCGATACTCTTTGCCTCTATAGAAGATTTTATTTTTTTAGGATCTACTTTTTTTAATAGTTCTGGGTCTTCTCCCACTAAACTTAGAAAAGCAGCTTTTTTATTTTTATAATCTATATAAAAATCAATGAAATGTTGTGGGATTTCTTGTAAGGTTTCTATAGAACAATATTTAAATTTTTGTTTTATGAGAATTTCGTCACTCCATCGAATAATAACTTCTTTGGCTCCCATTTCATAGGCTGTTTCTGAAATTACATGAACAAATTCTCTACTTTCAATAGGAGCTTGCACCACTAAGATTTGATTTTCTTGTAAATTTACACCAGTTTTTATTATTACTTTAGAATATTCTTTCCATAAATTTTGTAAATTCATAATAACCTCCTTTGTTAAAGTACTTTGATAGACTTTTATTATTTACCCAATAATCTTATAGACACTCATATTTTGTTAATGATATAAATAGCTAATAGTATTTTAGATTTTAAGAGAAAATCTATGAATGGATCATTGAATTCATCCGTTCTATATGATACAATTACTGAGGTATTTATTACACACACTTTTTGATGGAAAAAGAGTTGCCAAAGGTCCTTTTTTCAAATGATGAAAGTGGAGGAAAAAACAATTGGAGGGATAATTATGTCAGTAGTTAGTATGAAAAGCTTATTAGAAGCAGGTGTCCATTTTGGACATCAAACAAGACGTTGGAATCCAAAAATGAGTCGCTACATTTTTACAGAAAGAAATGGAATCTATATTATAGATTTACAAAAAACTGTAAAAAAAATTGACCAAGCTTATGATGTTGTTCGTGAAATAGCATCTGAAGGTGGAGAGATTCTTTTTGTTGGAACAAAAAAACAAGCTCAAGATGCTATTGAGAAAGAAGCTAAAAAATGTGGAATGCATTATATTAACCAACGTTGGTTAGGGGGTACTCTAACTAATTATAAAACTATTCGAAAAAGAATAAATCGTCTACATGAATTGAAAAAAATGGAAGAAGATGGTACTTTTGATGTTCTTCCAAAAAAAGAAGTAATCGGGTTACGCCATGAAGAAGAGCGTTTAGAAAAGTTCTTAGGTGGAATCAAAGATATGAACAGAATGCCCGATGCGATTTACATTGTTGACCCTAAAAAGGAAACAATTGCGGTAAAAGAAGCACAAATCCTAGGAATTCCTATTATTGCAATTATTGATACAAATTGCGATCCAGATGAAATAGATTATCCAATTCCAGGAAATGACGACGCAATACGTGCCGTTAAATTGATTACAGAAACAATTGCAAATGCTGTACTTGAAGGTAAACAAGGAGATCAAACCGAAGCAGAAGAAACTGTGGATGAATCCAATGCTGAGGAAGTCGTAGAAGCATAATGACAAAAAGGAAGTTTAAGGTTTGCCAAAAACTTCCTTTTTTTATGAATATAAGAAAGGGTGTTTAGATATGGAAATTACAGCTAAAATGGTAAAGGAATTACGTGAGAAAACTGGTGCGGGAATGATGGACTGCAAAAAAACTTTAAAAGAAACTAATGGTGATCTTGAAAAAGCTATAGATTTGCTACGTGAAAAAGGTCTAGCTTCTGCTGCTAAAAAAGCTGGAAGAATAGCTTCAGAAGGACTTGTTGATTCTTACATCCACGGTGGAAGAATTGGTGTTTTAATTGAAGTGAACACAGAAACTGACTTTGTAGCTAAAAATGATGAGTTTAAAGGTTTTGTCCGAGATATGGCAATGCAAGTTGCAGCAGCAAATCCAAAATATGTAACAAGAGAAGATGTACCAGCTGATGAAGTGGATCGGGAAAGAAAAGTTTTAAAAGAGCAAGCTTTAAATGAAGGTAAACCAGAACATATTGTAGAGAAAATGGTTGAAGGTCGTTTGGAAAAATATTTTGAAGAAATTGTTTTACTTGATCAGAAATTTATCAAAGATCCTGATGTAAATGTTGGTACTATTTTAAACAACCTTATTGCAAAAATTGGTGAAAATATTAAGATTAGAAGATTCGTTCGATATGAAGTTGGAGAAGGACTTGAAAAAAGAGAAGAAGACTTTGCCGAAGAAGTAGCTAAGCAAATGGGAGGCAATTAATTAGCTACAAGGAGGTTCAAATGGGTCCGAGTAAATACAAACGTATTGTTTTAAAACTAAGTGGAGAAGCTATGGCAGGTGATAGAGGTGTTGGTATTGATACACCAACAATCTCTATCATTGCTCAAAAAATAAAAGAAGTCCATGATCACGGAGTGGAAACAAGTATCGTAGTTGGAGGAGGAAATTTTTGGAGAGGACGAGATTCCAAGGATATGGATCGAACGACCTCAGACTATATGGGTATGCTTGGAACAGTCATGAATGCACTTGCCCTACAGGATGCTTTAGAGGAAATGGGAGTGGATACAAGGGTACAAACTGCCATTGAAATGAAAGAAGTAGCAGAGCCTTATATCAGACGAAGAGCAATTCGTCATCTAGAAAAGGGAAGAGTTGTTATTTTTTCAGGAGGAATCGGGAATCCTTATTTCTCTACAGATACTACAGCAGCTCTTCGTGCAGCTGAAATTGATGCAGATGTTATTTTATTGGCAAAAAAAGGTGTTGATGGTATCTATGATTCAGATCCTAAATTAAATCCTAATGCTATAAAATTTAATCATTTATCCTATTATGAAATTCTAAGTAAAGAGTTGAAAATTATGGACGCCACTGCAACATCTCTTTGTATGGATAATTCTATACCTTTAATCGTTTTTGGGATAGATAATTCTCAAAATATTGTAGATGTTGTGATGGGGGAAGAAATCGGTACCAATGTGAAATAAGGAGGATTTTATGATTTCCGATTTAAAAAAAGATATTGAAACACGAATGAAAAAGACAGTTTCCGTACTAGAAGAAGAATTACAAAGTATCCGTGCTGGTAGAGCCAATCCAACGTTATTGGATCGTATCAGTGTAGATTATTATGGTCAGATCACTCCTTTAAATCAAGTAGCAGGTATTTCAGCGCCAGAACCACGTTTGTTAACGATTCAACCTTGGGATGCTTCTTTAATTCCTGTGATTGAAAAAGAAATTTTAAAATCAGATTTAGGGTTAAATCCTTCCAATGATGGTAAACTTATTCGATTAGTAATTCCACAACTTACAGAAGAGCGAAGAACAGAATTAACAAAAGTAGTTCGTAAAGATGCTGAAAATTCAAAAGTAGCGATTCGTAATATTCGTCGTGAAGCCATGGATACTGTGAAGAAAATGGAAAAAGCTAAGGAATTGACAGAAGACGAGAAAAAATCTGGAGAAGATGACATCCAAAAAATTACAGATAAGTACATTGAAGAAGTGGATAAAGTTACTGAGAAAAAAGAAAAAGAATTAATGGAAATATAGGAAGAACCCCTTGTGGGGTTCTTTCTTACTACCGGAGGAAAATATGAATAATATGGAAAAAATTCCAAAGGAACGGTTACCAAAACATGTTGGAATAATAATGGATGGAAATGGAAGATGGGCAAAAAAACGAGGGCTTCCCAGGGCTTTAGGTCATAGAGAAGGTAGTAATCGTGTTGTAGATATCGTTGAGTATTCTTATGAATTGGGAATAGAGCATTTGTCCTTATATGCATTTTCCACAGAGAATTGGAAACGTCCTGCAACTGAAATAGAAAAGTTAATGGAATTGTTGTCCTTTAGTATAAAGAAACATTTAGAAAGGTTAAAAACTAATGGTGTTAGGATTCGTATCTTAGGTGACTTAGAACCATTTCCTAGAAAACTAAAAAAAGAGATTGAATTTGCATTGTTAGAAACGGAACAAAATGATAGAATGTTTTTAAACATTGGTTTAAATTATGGAGGTCAGGATGAATGTGTCCGAGCAGCAAAAAAATTAGTTGCTTTGGCTAAAGACGGTAAAATAACCTTAAATGACGTTACGAAAGAAAAATTTGAAGAATGTCTTTATACAAATGGCCAACCTCCTTTAGATTTACTAATTAGGCCTAGTGGGGAATTACGAGTTAGCAATTTCATGCTTTATCAATTAGCATATGCTGAATTTTGGTTTTCAGATATTTTATGGCCAGATTTCACTAAAGAAGTTTACGCAAGTGCACTTAAAGATTTTATAAAACGAAATCGTCGATATGGAGGTTTATAGTGTCCGACTTAAAAACCAGGACTATAACTGGAGTTATTGGGTTAATTATTTTATTCTTTGTTCTTTATATGGGAGATGCTGTTCTTAAAGTAACCTTATTTATACTTACTTCTTGTATGATTTGGGAAATGAAAAGAGCGTTAGAAAATCTATCTGTTGATGTAGATATTTTTACCTTATATTTTACAACATTTTTTATGCTTATCACATTGTTTTTTCAAATTGACTTAGGAGTACCACTTATGATAGGAACAATGTTGACGTTATTAAAATTTATATTTGATGAAGAATATCATTTAACAGATATGGTATTTACCATTTTTGTAATGGTTTATATTCCTTATTTTGTTTATCATATCTCATATCTTGATCATACTCCATTTATTTTTTTAGTATTACTTATAGCATTTTCAACGGATACTTTTGCATATTTTATAGGATCCAAGTTTGGGAAACATAAATATGTGCCAAAAATTAGTCCAAATAAATCTTTGGAAGGAGCTATTGGTGGGATTGTAGGGTGTTTAGTCACTGTAATTATTTATTCTCTATATTTTCATCTTCCCTATTCTATTATTAGTATTCTACTTATAGTTTTTGCATCTATTTGTTCTCAAATGGGAGATTTATTAGCATCTAAAATTAAAAGGGTTTCCGGTATAAAAGATTATGGTAAATTACTTCCTGGTCATGGAGGTTTGATGGATCGATTTGACAGTATCATTCCAATCATTCCCTTGGTCTATATTTTATATTATTATCTATAGAAAGGAACTAGAATGTCTACAATACTTGCTTCAATTTTTGTTTTTTTATTGGTTATTACCTTACATGAATTTGGTCATTTTGCTGCAGCAAAATCTGTAGGTATTAAAGTCAATGAGTTTGCTGTAGGAATGGGACCAAAGTTATTTTCTAAACGTAAAGGTGAAACATTATACTCTTTACGAGCTTTACCCATTGGAGGTTTTTGTGCAATGGAAGGGGAAGAACAAGACAGTCCTGACCCAAGGAGCTTTCAAAAAGCCTCATTATTTCATCGGTTTATCGTTGTAATAGCTGGTGCTGGAATGAATTTTATTCTGGCTATTATCGCCTTTTTTATATTTTCTTTATTAATAGGAACGCAAACAACAACGATTGACAGGGTTATTCCAGATAGTCCTGCTAAAATAGCTGGATTAGAAAAAGGAGACCAAATTGTAGCAATTAATAATAAAAATGTAAAGTCTTGGGGAGATATTATTGAAGGGATAGGAAGTGAAAATAAGGTCCTTGTAAAGGTTCAAAGGGGCGAAGAATATCTTTCCTATACTATTCCAACAAAAACTGAGGATGGAAGAAGAATCATTGGTATTTCTTCTCAAGTTGAACGGAATCCTGTAAAATCTTTTCAATTTTCTCTCCGTATTACTGGTGAAGTGATTGGATCGATTTTTATGGTATTTAAAATGATGTTTCAACGGACTTTAAAAACTGAAATGCTAGCAGGACCAGTTGGGGTTGTGTCTATGATAGGACAATCTTCTAAGGAAGGGATTCCTCCTTTATTATTTATTTTAGGTTTAATATCTGCCAACTTAGGAGTTGTAAATTTACTTCCAATTCCTGCACTTGATGGAGGAAAATTATTATTTTTGGCCATTGAAGGAATCCGAGGTAAACCAGTTCCTGAGGAAAAGGAAGGGCTTATTACTATTATTGGAATGGCTTTTTTATTGAGTATAATGATATATATAACTATTTTTGGCGATTTAAAGAGATTGATAACAGGGTGATATAGTGAAACGAAAAAATACAAAACAAATTTTTGTGGGTTCTGTTCCTATAGGAGGACAGGCCCCAATTTCTGTACAATCAATGACAAATACAAACACAAAAAATGTACAAGACACTGTAAAACAAATTAAAGGATTAGAAAAAGCAGGATGTGACTTAATACGTTTTGCTGTCAATGACTTAGATGATGCAAAAGCAATTCCTAAGATCAAAGAACAAATTTCTATTCCTACCATTGCTGATATTCAATTTGACTATCGTCTAGCCATAGCATCTGCGAAGTCAGGTATTGATGGATTAAGGATAAATCCAGGAAATATTGGAGCAAAATGGAAGGTCCAAGAGGTTGTTTCCGCATGTCAAGAGTTTGGAATTTCCATTCGTGTTGGTGTCAATTCTGGGTCATTAGAACAAAAATATATTGATAAATATAAAGGGGTAACCCCAGAAGCAATATGTTATAGTGCTCTTGGAGAAATAGAACTATTAGAAGCTATGGGATTTACAAATATTAAAGTTTCTTTGAAATCTAGTAATGTGAACCAATCTATTGAAGCTTATCGATTATTTTCCTCATTATCTAATTATCCTCTTCACTTAGGGATTACAGAATCTGGTAGGGGGATGCAAGGTATTGTAAAATCCTCAGTTGGTCTAGGAACTTTATTATCCGAAGGAATTGGAGATACTTTAAGAGTGTCTTTAACAGATGATCCCATAGAAGAAATTAAGGTTGGACGACAAATTTTAAAGAGTTTAGATTTATTAAAAGAAGGTGTGGAAATTATATCTTGTCCAACCTGTGCAAGAACGAAAATTGAATTGATTCCTTTAGTTGAAAAGGTTGAAAAGTTACTTGAGGACAAAAAAACACCTTTAAAAGTTGCAATTATGGGTTGTGTTGTAAATGGACCTGGTGAAGCTAAAGAAGCAGATCTAGGTATCACTGGAGGCAATGGAACAGGATTAATATTTAGGAAAGGGGAAATCATTCGTAGAGTACCAGAAGATGATTTATTGGAAGCTTTACTAGAAGAAATTAATCATTATGAGTTAGGAGAATAGAATGTTTTCATGGGAAAAACTGGGAAAAGCTTATAATACAAATGTTGAAATTTTTTTAAGTCATAATATTCTTATAGAAAGAATATATATAAAAAAAGAAAAAATGGAAATGCATTTTCAACTACAAGCTGAAGAAGAACTTTCCGTAGGAGATACTGCTAAATGTAAAAAAATTTTAAAAGATTGCTTTAAACAGTTTAAAGTAAGTGTGGAGATTCGAATAAAAGAAAAGGAAGAGCTTACTCCAAAAGAATGGATTATAGAGGAATTGTATTCTTATTTACCTTCTTCTAAAGTTTGGGTGAAAGATGCTTCTTGGGAAATATGTGATAATGTTATTGTATTAACACCTCCTTCAGAAGAAAGTTTTTTCTCCATTACCCAAAATGGTTTTTTACAACGAGTTTCTACACCCTTAAAAAGTAAATGGAATATGGAATTAAGAATATGTAAAAGTGATGAATGTTATATTCCAAATGATGAGGATATTGAAAATTTTTTACATCAACAAGCTAGTGAAGAGAATGAATTAAGTAAATCTATTTTACAAGAAGTAGAATTATCAAAGCCCAAGAAAAAGGTGCAGAAGAATAAAGAGGGTTCAACTTCCTATCGATGGGGGAAAAAGAGAGAATATCCAAAAATAAAAATGGGTGATATGGAAATGTATGGATTAAGCTCTTCCATGGAAGGTACTATTTTTGACATTACTCATATTGAAACGAAAAAGGGCTTTCATATTGTAAAACTTTCTATTACCGATGGAATGACTTCTATATTATCTAAAATATTTTTTGCAAAAAGTGAATGGTATGAAACTTTTGAAGAAAATATCCAGATAAATGATTATGTTGCGGTTTATGGTGTTATGGAATATGATAATTTTGAAAAAATGGATGTATTTAAGATAGACTCTCTAGAAAAATTAGAACCTAAAGTTAGGATGGATTTTGCTGAGGAAAAGAGGGTTGAGCTTCATGCCCATACGCAAATGTCAGTAATGGACGGGATAATATCACCAAAGGATTTAGTTAAAAAAGCAAAAGAATTTGGACACAGTGCATTAGGGATTACAGATAATGGAGTTGTACAAGCCTTTCCTGATGCAATGAGTGCAGGATCTAAAGAATCTTTAAAAATAATTTACGGGCTAGAAGGAAATATCGTTCAAGATGAGAAGTCACTAGTTGAAAATACAGAATATTTTAAAAATCAAAATACCTATGTGGTTTTTGATTTAGAAACAACAGGATTATCATCTAGTTATGATATGATTACTGAAATAGGGGCTGTAAAAATACAAGAAGGCCAAGTGATTGATAGTTTTAGTCAACTGGTTAACCCAAAAAGAGGAATTCCTGAAAAGATTCAGATGTTAACTGGAATCACCGACGAAATGGTTTCTAATCAGCCTGATATTGATGAAGTTTTACCAAAGTTTTGTACTTTTATTAAAGACTCAATTTTAGTTGCTCATAATGCAGAGTTTGATATTAATTTCATCCGATCCCAATTAAAACGAATAGGGAAATCCTTAGAAAATCCTTATTTAGATACTTTAACATTGGCTCGTATCCTTTATCCCGATTTAACCAAGTATAATTTAGGTACTTTGTGTAAAAAATTTGGTATAAATTTACTAAATGCTCATCGTGCCGTTGATGACTCAGCAGCAACAGGGGAGCTTTTTTTAAAATTAATGGAAAAGGCGGAAGAAGACCATTTAAAAGATCAAATACTTTCGAAAAATGCTTTTCCTATTCAAACACCAAAAAAGGAACCAGCACACCATGTCACCATTCTTGCAAAATCACAAGTAGGATTGAAGAATTTATATGAATTAGTAAGTAAATCTCATTTAGAGTACTTTTATCGAGAGCCGAAAATACCTTTTTCTCTTTTAAAAGAAAAGAGAGAAGGGTTATTACTTGGTAGTGGTTGTGAAAAAGGTGAATTATTCCAAAGTTGCTTAAAGGGGAAAGAGAGATCAGAACTTTTGAAGATTGCAAGTAACTTTGATTTTTTAGAAATACAGCCTCCATCTAATCATAAAACTTTATTAGAAAGAAAATTTATCGATTCTTTAGAAGATATTGAAAATATTAATAAATTAATTATTTCTATTGGAGAAGAATTAAAAGTTCCTGTAGTAGCAGTAGGGGATGTTCGTTATTTAGAACCTGAAGATGATATTTACAGAAAAGTTTTAGTAATGGGATCACAGTTTAAAGGCCCTAGAGGTGAGGAAGAAAAAAATTATATTAAAAATAGGGTTGAAAACTTTTATTTTAGAACCACTGATGAAATGTTAAAGGAATTTTCTTTTTTAGGTGATGAGAAAGCTTACGAAGTTGTGGTTAAAAATACAAATAAAATTGCAGATATGATAGAAGATTTTCCTGCAATACCTCATGGGAAATTCCCACCTTTCATTGAAGGAGCAGAAGAAGATTTAAAAAATATAAGTTATGAAAATGCTTATAAGATATATGGGAAACCTCTTCCTCCATTAATTGAAGAAAGACTGGAAACAGAACTGGATTCTATTATTTCTAATGGCTATGCTGTTATGTACATTATAGCCCACCAATTAGTGGAAAAATCTATGGAAGATGGTTACTATGTAGGATCTAGAGGGTCTGTAGGTTCTTCTTTTGTAGCCACCATGTCAAATATTACAGAAGTTAATCCTCTCCCACCACATTATATTTGCCCAAACTGTAAATATAGTGAGTTTAGCGATGATTTAAGTATTGGTTCAGGTGTAGATTTACCTGACAAAAAGTGCCCAAATTGTACTACTGACTTATTAAAGGATGGTCACAATATTCCCTTTGAAGTTTTCTTAGGATTTCATGGAGATAAGGAACCAGATATTGATTTAAACTTTGCAGGAGAATACCAAGCCACTGCACATAAGTATATTGAAACACTTTTTGGCGAAGGCTATGTTTTCCGTGCTGGTACCATTGGAACACTAGCAGAACGAACAGCATATGGTTATGTACTAGGATACTTTGAAGATATGAATCTTCCTAATAATAAAACAGAAATGGAACGTTTGGTAAAGGGTTGTGTTGGAGTGAAACGAACAAGTGGACAACATCCAGGAGGTATTATGATTTGTCCAAAAAACAAAGACATTCATGATTTTACCCCAATACAATATCCAGCTAATGATCCAAAATCTGGAAGAATTACTACTCATTTTGATTACCATTCCATTAGTGAAAATATTTTAAAGCTAGATATTTTAGGGCATGATACTCCCACTATTATTCGTATGCTAGAGGATTTTACAGGGTTTTCGTCAGAAAATATAAAATTAGATGACCCTGGAACTTTATCTCTTTTTGCAAGCTTTGAACCTTTAAAAGCAGATACTACTATATTCTCAGCTGATACAGGCACTTTAGGTATACCAGAATTTGGAACTAGGTTTACACAAGATATGCTAATGGATACAAAATGTAGCACTTTTTCAGAGTTAGTTCGAATCAGTGGCCTTTCTCATGGTACCGATGTTTGGACTGGAAATGCGCAAGAGTTGGTACGTCAAGGAAAAGCAACTTTGTCTGAAGTTATATCTACTAGAGAAGATATTATGATTTATCTTATGAATGCTGGTGCTAAGAATAAAATGGCTTTTGATGTTATGGAAAAGGTTAGAAAAGGTAAAGGAATTCCAGAAGAGTATTATGAAGAAATGTTAAAACTACCTCTTCCAGAATGGTATATTGACTCTTGTGAAAAGATTAAATACATGTTTCCGAAAGCTCATGCTGTAGCCTATGTTATGATGAGTTTCCGTATAGCTTATTATAAGTTAAATTATCCAGAAGCTTTTTATGCTTCATATTTTACTCAAAAGTTAGCTGATGCTAATGGAGCTCTGTTAATACAAGGGTGGCAACCAATCAAACATAGATTAAATGAAATTATTAGTAAAGGATATTCTGTTACAACAAAGGAAAAAAATGAAAAGACAGTTTTAGAAGTGGCATTAGAAATGTTTGCTAGAGGTTATCAATTTTTAGATGTAGATATTTATGAGTCAGATTCTGCGAAGTTTATACCTACAAAAGAAGGAATCCGGCTTCCTTTACAATCCTTACCCGGTCTAGGTGCTAATGTTGCTAATGCTATTGTAGAGGAAAGGGAAAAAGGTGTATTCTTATCTGTTGAGGATTTAAAGAGTAGAACGAAAGCTGGAAATCGAGTGATAGAAACTTTAGATTTCCACGGAAGTATCAATAAATTACCTGAAACAAATCAGTTAAGTCTCTTTCAGCTTTAACTTTTCATAAATTTGTGTTATAATGTACGTATTAAAGATACGATGTAATGAACTAGAGTGGACCCCACTCTAGTTTTTTTACGGAAGGAGGCTCTTTAGACATGAAAGTTGATAAAAAGGCCGTGAAACAAAAAGCATTGGAAACTGCAGATTCTTTAGGCTATGAATTAGTAGATCAGGAATTCAAGAAGATGAAAGATACTCTTCATGTGATTAACTATATTTATAAAAAAGAAGGTGTAACATTAGATGATTGCACAAAATTCAGCCAAGCTTTAGGTAAGTCTCTAGATGATGAAGATTTGTTCCAAGAACCTTATGTTTTAGAAGTGTCTTCTCCAGGCTTAGATCGACCATTAAAGAATGAAAGAGATTATAAAAGAAATATTGGTAATTTAGTGGATGTCAGTTTATATTCTGCCTTTCAAGGGAAAAAGAAATTTCAAGGTTATCTCAAAGATTACAACTCAGAAGAAATTATATTAAATATCGATGATGAGATGATCCATTTACCAATTTCTTCCATCTCGTTAATGAGACAAGCGATTATATTTTAGGAGGAAAGAATGAACGTTGAATTTATAACGGCGTTAAATGAAATTGAAAAAGAAAAAGGTGTACCAAAAGAAGTTATTTTTGAAGCTTTAGAATCAGCATTAATATCAAGTTATAAAAAGAACTTTAAAACAGCACAAAATGTTGAAGTAGAAATGAATCGTGAGACCGGAGAGATTTCTTTATTTGCATTAAAGGATGTTGTGGAAGTGGTGGAAGATAAAAATTCTGAAATTTCCTTAGAAGATGCAAAAAGAATTCATGCTTCCTATGAAATAGGTGATGTTGTTCGATATAAGTTACAACCAGAGAACTTTGGTAGAATAGCAGCTCAGACAGCGAAGCAAGTGGTAATACAACGTATTAAAGATGCAGAGAGAGATGTTATCTATGATGAATATATTGACAGAGAAAATGAAATCATAACCGGTGATGTTCAAAGAATAAGTAAAAATAATGTGTTTTTTGATTTAGGAAAAACAGAAGCAATTTTACCACCAAATGAACAAATTAGTGGAGAATATTACGAACAAGGACAGAGAATTAAACTATTACTTTTAGAAGTAAAAAAGACGACAAAAGGTCCACAAATCATTTTATCACGTTCTCATCCTAGTTTAGTAAAGCGATTGTTTGAATTAGAAGTCCCTGAAATTAGCCAAGGAATAGTAGAAATATATTCTATTGCTAGGGAAGCAGGATCAAGAACAAAAATTGCTGTATTTTCAAAAGATCCAGATGTGGATCCACTGGGAGCTTGTGTTGGATTTAAAGGAAATCGGGTAAAATCAATTGTAGATGAACTTTACAATGAAAAAATTGATATTGTAATTTGGGAGAAAGAAATAGACAAGTTTATTGCCAATTCACTTAGTCCTTCTAAAGTTTTGAAAGTATTTGTAAATCCCAAGGAAAAGGGGGCTATGGTTGTTGTCCCTGATTATCAATTGTCATTAGCCATTGGAAAAGAAGGTCAAAATGCAAGATTAGCGGCAAAGCTTACAAATTGGAAAGTCGATATTAAATCAGAAACTCAATTTGAAGAATATTTAGAAGAAAATCATCTATCTGAAGAGGAATTATCTGAAATATTTTCATATTCTTCTTCTAATGAAGATACGGATTTAGAGCATAATGAATGGATTGACTCTAAAGATGGTATAGATGAAAATACACCTCAAGAAGAAAATGACTTAGACTATTTTGAGGAAGATAACTTCGTAGATGAAAACGTGGAAGATAACTTTGAACAGGAATAATTTTTAAAGAATATTATAGAAGTTTAATGGAGTAGACCATGAAAAAAGTGAAAAAGATACCTATGAGAAAATGTGTAGGTTGTCAAGAAAATAAGTCAAAAAAAGAATTGATACGGATAGTAAAGAATAAAGAAGGGGAGATCTTTGTAGATCAAACTGGAAAGGCGAATGGACGAGGTGCATATATTTGTTTAGATATACAATGTTTTGAAAAGGCAAAAAAAAGCAACTCTCTTCAAAGGGCTTTAGGAGCCAAAATATCTGAAGAGACATTCCAAACTTTAAAAGATACTCTGAATAAATAATCACCTTTCACTGAGGAGGTGTTTCCATTGTCAAAAATAAGAGTACATGCATTGGCAAAGGAACTGGGGATGACCAGTAAAGATTTAATAGATGAAATTAACAAAACGAATATTAAGGTAAAAAGTAATTTAAGTACATTGAGTTCAGAAGACGCTCAACATATGAGAAAATTATTATCTGAAAAAAAGAATACTCCTAAAAAAGGACAAGAAACAAAATCGAAGAATCAAACTTCAGGTCAAAAAGACTATAAAAAGAATGACCATAAAAAGAAAGATGGGAAAGAGAAAAAATTTGACCCAAAAAATAAAAATAAAGATAAAAAGGGTCCAACCCAAAAAGATAATAACAAGAAAAATATGGAAAAGAAAGAATCAAAGGCTAAGGACAAAAATAAAAAAGATTATAAAAACAAAAAGAAAATAGACCAAAATAAGAATAAGAATAAAAGACATCAGGATAACGAGAATCAGAAAAAGACGAATCAAGGTAGAGGAAATCAAAATAAAGAAAAGGATAAAAAAGATAAGTCTGGAAAATCCAATGGCTCTAAAACAAAAGGAAAACAAGAAAATAAGAGTAAGGATCGTAGACCTCGCCAAAAAATTCGTCGTACTGGAAAGACAGAAAGAGAAAGAAAGAAAAAAGCTGCATTGGCTAAAGAGGCAAAAATGGAAAGTAATAAATTAGAAATTCAAGCACCTATTACTGTAAAGGATTTTGCAGAGGAAATTTCTGTACCTGTGGGACAAGTTATTACGAAGTTAATTGGATTAGGTGTTATGATGACTCAAAACGAAACCATAGACGAAGATATTGTTATAATGATTGCAGATGAGTTTGACAAAGATGTAGAAATTGTAACTCCAGAGGAAGAAGAAACCATTGAAGATAAATATGAACTGGATTTTGAAGATAATCCTAACTTTTTAAAAGAACGTCCCCCAGTTGTTACAGTTATGGGTCATGTTGATCATGGAAAAACTTCTTTATTGGATTGTATTAAATCTACTAGAGTGACTGAAGGGGAAGCTGGTGGGATCACACAGCATATAGGAGCTTATATTGTAAATGTGAGAAATAAAAAAGTGACCTTTTTAGATACTCCTGGTCACGAAGCTTTTACTTCCATGCGTTCCCGAGGTGCACAAATAACAGATATTGCTATTTTAGTAGTTGCTGCTGATGATGGAGTAATGCCTCAAACGGTAGAAGCTATTAACCATGCAAAGGCAGCTGATGTACCAATTATTGTTGCCATTAATAAAATGGATAAGCCTACTGCAAATCCTGAAAGAATTAAACAGGAATTAACAGAATATAATCTTGTTCCTGAAGATTGGGGAGGAGATACTATTGTAGTTCCTGTTAGTGCTAAAGAAAATACAGGTATTGATGAACTTTTAGAGATGATTCTCTTAGTTTCTGAAATCCAAGAGTTAAAAGCTAATCCAAATCGACAAGCAATTGGTACTGTAATTGAAGCAGAATTAGATAAGGGAAAAGGTCCAATGGCCACAATTTTAGTGCAAAAGGGAACTCTTCGTTTTGGGGATTCTGTTGTGACAGGTAAAGCTCATGGTCGAATTCGTGCGATGACAGATGATAAAGGTAAAGATGTTAAAAGAGCTACTCCCTCTACTCCTGTTGTTATTCTAGGTTTAGATGAAGTTCCTAATGCAGGGGACATGATTTATGCTGTATCAGATGATAAACTAGCACGTGAAATTGCTGATAAAAATAGAGAGAACTATCGAGAAGAAAAACTTGCTAATACAAATAAAGTTTCTTTAGAAAATCTATTTGATCGGATTAAAGAAGGACAACTTAAGGATCTTAATTTAGTTGTAAAGGCAGATGTGAAAGGATCTGTTGAAGCTCTTAATCAATCTTTATTAAAGTTAAGTAATGAAGAAGTTAAAATTAATATTATCCATTCAGGTGCAGGTGGAATTAACGAAAGTGACATCTCCTTGGCAACAGCTTCTAATGCTTTAGTTATAGGTTTTAATGTTCGTCCTAATATGAACGCACAAGAATTAGCAGAAGTAGAGGAAGTTGATGTTAGAACGTATCGTGTTATTTACGATATTATTAATGATATTAAATCTGCTGTAAGTGGTTTACTTGAACCTACCATTGTAGAAGAAATTCTAGGACGTTGTGAAGTTAGACAAACCTTTAAACTTCCTAATAATAATATTGTTGCTGGAATGTATGTGTTAAAAGGTAAAATTGTTCGTAATGGACAAGTAAAAGTTCTAAGAGATGATATTGTAATCCATGAAGGTGCAATTAGTTCTTTAAAGCGTTTTAAAGATGATGTAAGAGAAATAGCAACAGGTTATGAAGGTGGTCTAACCATTGATAACTTCAATGATATAAAGGTTGGAGACACCTTAGAGTGTTTCGTATTAAAAGAAGTAAAGAAAGAATTATAAAATATCAGAGGAACTAAAGCGAGAAATATCTGATATTGTTCAAAACAAGATAAAGGATCCTCGTATTTCTCCCATAGTGAGTATTTCCAAAGTTAATGTTACTGGTGATCTCTCATTTGCAACAGTAGGTGTTTCTGTTCTTGGTGATAAGAGGGAAAGAGAAGAAACCTTAAAAGGACTTGAAAGTGCAAAAGGCTTTATAAAAAAAGAACTGGGAAAAAATTTAAAATTACGAGCGATTCCAGAATTGATCTTTGAAAATGATGAGTCCATTGAAAAGTCTATGGAGATGTTTAAACTCATTGAAGAGGTCAATCATGATGAAAAATAAGGAGATTACATTATTTTATCAATGGATTGAAGAAAGTGATAATATTATTATTGGCTCCCATTTAAATCCTGATGGCGATAATCTAGGTTCTTTAACTGCTTTGTATCATTATCTATTAAAATTGGATAAAAATGTGACTTGGTATGGAGAAGACTCTGTTCCTGATGATTTACAATTTTTACCAAATATAAAGATGCGTACTACGAAATGTAAAGAAGATTATGATCTTTTTATTGCTCTTGATTGTGCTGATATAAATCGTCTTGGAGAGGGAAGAAAAATTTTTAAAAGAAGTAACAAAACGATTAATATTGATCATCATAAAACAAATACTAATTTTGCAGACCTAAATATTGTCAAAGATATTTCATCAACTGGAGAGCTTCTGTATCAGATACTAGATCAAGGATCTTTGTCATTAGATACTGAAATAGCAACAGGTTTGTTTACAGCTATAAGTTCTGATACAGGAAGTTTTAAGTATGATTCTACAAAAGCTGGAACTTTTTTTGCAGCTGGTCATTTAATGGAATATAATATTCCCATTAATAAGATTTCTGTGAATTTATACCAAAAAAGATCATTAGCAAAAACTTCACTTCTCATTGAGGCTATGAAAGATGTAGAATATCTTAATAATCATGAAATAGCAATTGTAATGGTTCCTTTAGACCTTATTGATAAATGTCATGGTAAACAATCAGACACAGAAGGTATTGTAGAATTTATCAGAGATATTGAACCTGTTGAAATAGCAATTTTATTAAAAGAACGAAGAGATGAGGTAAAAGTTAGTATTCGTACAAAATCCTATGCAAATGCCATTTCTATTGTCATACCCTTTGGTGGAGGTGGTCATGTACGAGCAGCTGGAGCTACCATATCCGGAAATCTCTTAGAAGTAAAGGAAAAAATTAAAGAGGTAGCTTTAAAGGAGCTTGAAAATGCACGGAATACTGGTTGTTAATAAGGACAAAGGATATACTTCCCATGATATTGTAAATTTAGTTCGAAGAGCAACTGGAATAAAGAAAGTAGGTCATACTGGAACTTTAGATCCAATGGCAACCGGAGTTTTACCAATTTGTATTGGAAAAGCTACAAAGGTTTCTTCTTATGTCCAAGGAGCAGAAAAAGTTTATTTTGCTGGAATTAAGTTTGGTATTGAAACAGATACTTTAGACCAAGAAGGGAAAATATTAAAAGCTAATGGGAGGATTCCACAAGAAAGTGAGATTCTGGATATTATAAAATATTTTACTGGAACGATTGAACAAATTCCTCCCATGTATTCAGCCATTAAAATAAAAGGAAAAAAACTGTATGAATTAGCTAGAGAGAATATTGTTATTGAAAGAACGCCAAGAACAGTAGAAATTAAGAAAATAGATGTGTTGAAAGTAGTGAATGATATTCTCTATCTTCGGATTCACTGTTCTTCTGGTACCTATATCCGTTCACTGGCTAGAGATCTCGGTCATGCTCTAGAGACTTATGGTTGTCTTATTGAACTTCAAAGAGAAAAGGTAGGCTGTTTTACAATTGATCAAAGTATTACAACAGAAGATTTAAAAACTTCCACCAAAGATCTCATTAAATCTAGACTTTTACCAATTGATACAGGATTGGATACTTTACCATCATTATTCATCAATGAAAAAGAATGTAGAGATGTACAATTTGGAAAAAGAATATATGGTATTCAAGAAGAAATTGGATTCTATCGGATATACTGTAATGATCTTTTTGTTGGACTTGGAACTGTTGAAAGCAAAGATAACTGTAGACAATTACATGTAAAAAAAGTTTTAATGGAGTCGTTATGAAAATTGTAAATGTAGATTTAGAAAAGGGAAACCATCCTCCATCATTTATTGCATTAGGAAATTTTGATGGTTTACACAAAGGTCATATAGCTTTAATTAACAAGGTGGTTTCTGCAGCAAAAGAAAAAAATATGAAGTCTTCTGTACTAATTTTTTCCCAACATACAAAAAATGTAATTTTTGGTGGGAAGCAAATTTTACTCACTTCTAAAAATCAAAAATATGAATTATTAGAAAAATCTGGTATTGATATTATTTACGAAATGGACTTTAATTTAGCGGTTATGGAAATGAAACCTCTTGATTTTTTCCATAAACTTTTATGTAAAAATTTAAATATAAAAGGAATCGTTGTTGGTTATGACTATAAATTTGGCTATCGTGCTGGTGGAGATACAACACTATTAAAGTCCTTAACTGATGAAAATAATATTTGGTTTTCCATTGTTCCCCCAGTTCTTAGTAATGGAGAAAGTGTTTCCAGTACAAAAATCAGAAATTTTATTCGTGATGGTTATATTCAAAAAGCAAATAACTATTTAGGACACCCTTTTACTATTCGAGGGGAAGTGATTCATGGAAAAAAACTAGGAACAAAAATGGGTTTTCCAACTGCTAATATTAAAATGGAAGACAATTATGTGGTTCCAAAGTTTGGGGTTTATGATACAGATATTATTATTGACGGTAAAAGATACCGAGCTGCTACTTCTGTTGGGACAAATCCAACGTTAGAAGAAGTTGGAATAAAAATTGAAGCTCATATTCTAGATTTTGATAAAATGATTTACGGAAAAACTGTTGATTTAGAATTTCTACGATTTATCCGAGAAGAATTGACCTTCTCTTCCATTGAAACTCTTTTTGAACAAATAAAAAAAGATCGAG
Organism: Tissierellia bacterium; assembly: GCA_030537855.1. Lineage (GTDB taxonomy): Bacteria > Bacillota > Clostridia > Tissierellales > Peptoniphilaceae > JAUNVD01. The sequence goes on from JAUNVD010000009.1 coordinate 46,817, forward strand.
AAATTGTAGAAAAAAGATGAGTTTGGATTTACATTATTTCCATTATATGGTAGTATAGACAAGGATATTTACCGTATGCGTCGTTTTACGAACCTCGACGTACTACGTTGCTTACGGTCTATTAAAAAAGAGGAGGAATAATATGTTATCAAAAGATGAAAAAAGAGAAATTATTGACAAATACAAACTATCAGAATCCGACACAGGATCCCCTGAAGTTCAAATTGCGGTATTAACCCATCGTATTAATTCTTTAAATGAGCATTTAAAAACTCATAAAAAGGATCATCATTCTAGAAGAGGACTACTTAAAATGGTAGGTAAAAGAAGAAACTTGCTTCGATATCTTCAAAAGAAGGATATTGAAAGATATCGTTCTTTGATCGAGAAGCTACGAATTAGAAGATAGTGAAAAAGAGCGGGGTTTCCGCTCTTTTTATTATAAGGAGGATAATATGGAAAAAATATTCCATTTAGATATGGCAGGTAGAGACCTAAAAGTTACTATCGGAAAAGTAGCAGAACAAGCAAATGGAGCATGTCTTTTACAATATGGAGATACTGTTGTCTTAGTTACAGCTACAGCATCCGATGAACCTAGGGAGGGAATCGATTTCTTCCCATTAAGTGTGGATTATGAAGAAAAAATGTATTCTGTAGGAAAAGTTCCAGGTGGCTTTATTAAACGGGAAGGACGACCAAGTGAAAAGGCAGTACTTACATCTCGTCTTATTGACAGGCCCATTCGTCCTTTATTTCCAGAAGGATATAGAAATAATGTACAGGTAATAGCCACTGTTTTATCTGTTGAACAAGATTGTTCTCCAGATATTGTAGCTATGATTGGTTCTTCCATTGCTCTTTCTATTTCAGACATACCATTTGATGGACCAACTGCAAGTACATTAGTTGGGTTGATTGATGGAGAGTTTATAATAAACCCTACAGAAGAAGAAAGAAATCAATCAGAGATTCATTTAACAGTTTCTGGAACAAAAGATGCGATTATGATGGTGGAAGCTGGGGCCAATATTGTACCTGAAGATAAAATGTTACAAGGAATTTTATTTGCTCATGAAGAAATAAAAAGAATTTGTTCTTTTATTGAAGGTATTGTAGAAGAGGTTGGTGTTGAAAAAGCAGAATACACCGTTTTTAAACCAGATGAAGACATAGACCAAAGGGTTCGGGAATTTGGTGCCGAACTATTAGCAAATGCGATTCATCAAGAAGATAAAACAGTTCGAGAAGAAGAAACAACTTTAGCAAAGGAAAAGATACGAGAACATTTTGAACCAGATTTAGAAGAGTTCGAAAAAGATATTGATGAAGTGATTGAAGAAATCATTCGTGAAAATGTTCGTAATGGAATTTTAGAGAAAGATCTTCGCCCTGATAATCGTAAGATGGATGAGATTAGACCTTTATCTACAGAAGTAGGTTTATTACCTAGAGTTCACGGTTCAGGATTATTTACAAGAGGTCAGACACAAGTTCTTTCGGTAACAACTTTAGCTGGATTATCAGAAGTACAAATTATTGATGGGTTAGGAGATGATACTCCTAAACGTTATATTCATCATTATAATTTCCCTCCATTTTGTGTTGGGGATACTAGACCTATGCGAAGTCCAGGTCGTCGAGAAATTGGTCATGGAGCGTTAGCAGAACGTGCCTTAATCCCTGTACTACCTACAGAAGATGAATTCCCCTATGCAATAAGAGTGGTAAGTGAGGTTTTAAGTTCAAATGGTTCGTCATCTATGGCATCTGTTTGTGGCTCGACTTTAAGTTTAATGGACACAGGAGTACCTATTAAAGCACCTGTGGCAGGTATAGCCATGGGCTTAATTAAAGAGAAAGACAATGTTAAGATTCTTACCGACATTCAAGGACTTGAAGATCATTTAGGGGATATGGATTTCAAGGTTACTGGTACTCGAGAAGGTATTACAGCTATTCAAATGGATATTAAAATAGATGGAATTGATGAAAATATTCTTATGGAAGCTTTAGAAAAGGCAAAACAAGCAAGATTATATATTTTAGATACTTTAGAATCTTGTATTGAAGAGCCAAGAAAAGAGCTGTCCCCATATGCTCCTCTAATCTTTACTATGACAATTGATCCAGAAAGAATTGGGGAAGTAATAGGTTCTGGAGGAAAAGTCATCAATAATATTATTGAAGAAACAAATGTAAAAATTGATATTGAAGATGATGGACGTATTTCCATACTCACAGATAATAAAGAAAATGCTATGGATGCTATGGCAAGAATTGAAGAAATTGTAAAGGATATAGAAGTTGGAGAAGTATACGAAGGAAAAGTAAAAAAACTTATGAAATTTGGTGCTTTTGTTGAAGTGTTAAAAGGAAAAGAAGGTTTACTTCATATCTCCAATATATCCCACGATCATGTAAAAAAAGTAGAAGATGTTTTACGGGTGGGACAACGAGTGAAAGTTAAAGTAACTGGAGTGGACGACCAAGGAAAAATTAGTCTTTCAAGAAAAGTTTTGATTCCTAAAGAAGATAAAGAAGAGAAAAAAGATACAAAGGAAAACTAAGAAAGGTGCTATCTCATTATTTAGGAATGAGGTAGCCCTATTTTAATTATGGAGGTTATATGAAAGTTAAAATTATTAATAAAAGTCATCATCCCTTACCTAAGTATGAAACACCAGGTTCTTCTGGAGTTGATTTAAGGGCTTTTTTAGAAAAACCATTAAGTATTGCTCCTTTTCAAAGAATTCGCATTCCAACAGGTTTATATTTAGAACTTCCAGAAAATGTGGAAGGACAAGTTCGTGCAAGATCAGGACTGGCATATAGAAAAGGGTTATCTTTACCAAATGGTATTGGTACCATAGATACAGATTATCGAGGGGAAATTCAAGTGCTCCTTATTAATTTAAGCCAGGAAGAAGTAACCATTGAAGATGGGGAAAGAATTGCACAATTAGTATTTATAGAATATAAAAAAGTTGAATTTCAAGAAGTAAAAAAACTATCTGATACGAAAAGAAACGAAGGTGGATTTGGACACACTGGTACCTAAAACTCTTGTTCTATGTTATAATAGAACAAGATTATCATAGGAAGGATAAGTATGGGGAAAAAGAAAAAAACAACAAAAAGAAAAAAGAATATGAAAAAGAAATCTTCGAAACAAAGATTTTCTTCTCAAGATAAAGAAATTATCGGTTTGTTCTTTATTATATTGGGAATTCTTTCATTGATTAGTATTTTTAGTCCAAATATGGGTTTAGTTGGAGATTTTCTGTCCCTATCTCTTACCTATTTAACAGGTAAGGGAGCCATCATTATTCCTATAAACTTAATGATTATTGGTAGTTTACTAATACAAAATGAAACAGGATTTTCTAAAAGAAAACTCTCCTTCCTTTGTCTTTGGATAAGTTTATGTGCTTTGATACTATTGGATAAATCTTTAGTTGGAAAATGGAGCTTCGTAGAAAAAATTTCCCATTTAAAAAATAAAAGTATTCTTTTAGAATCAGGGGGAACGATTGGTGCAATATTTGGTTTTTTATTTTATCATTTATTTGGAACCACTGGAACCTATTTTACTTTATCCATCATAACCTTAGTTTATGTAATTTACTTACTGCCTTATAGTTTCAGAGAAATAAAGGTGATAGCTTTAAAACTAATCCGTTCATTAAAAGAATCCTATAAAAAATCAAAAACGGTAAAAAAGAAACCAACTAATCCTAAAAGAAAATCAAAAGAAAAAAAGAAGAAAAAAAGTAAAGAGGAACAAATTCAATTTAGAGGCTTTGAAGACTCTCCTTTGGAAAATAAAAATGATTCCTTAGAAATTATTGACTACACGAAAGAAGTTAATGAAAAAAAAGAAAAAGCAACTCCTATTTCAAATAAGGAAAAAGAACGGTGGAAAGAAGAATTACAAGATACAATTACACCAGACTATGTATTTCCACCGATAGAATTACTCCAACATTTAGAAAAATCTGCAACTTTATCAAAAGACATCATACGTGAAAATGGGCGTAAAATTGAAGAGACCATGGAAAACTTTGGGATAGATTGTCGTATTGTTGCCATTAACCGAGGACCTGTTATCACATGTTATGAGCTGGAACCAGCACCAGGAGTTCGGCTTAATAAAATTGTCAATTTAGCTGATAATCTTTCTATGGCCTTAGCCAGTTCTGATATAAGGATTGAAGCTCCGATTCCTGGTAAATCAGCTGTAGGAATTGAAGTTCCAAATCCTATTAGCGATCCTGTAGGGTATCGAGAAATTGTAGAGAGTACTGAGTTTAAACAATCTGGGGATACTCCTTTGGTATTAGGCAAAGATGTTTCTGGTAAAATCATAGCTTCATCCATTGACAAAATGCCTCATTTATTAATAGCAGGTGCTACTGGCTCTGGTAAATCTGTGTGTATAAATACGATTATAACAGGTATTTTATATCATTCTAAACCGGAAAATGTTAGACTTATTTTAATCGATCCTAAAATTGTAGAATTAAGTGTATATAATGGGATTCCTCATTTACTTATTCCAGTTGTAACAGATCCTAAAAAAGCAGCTTTTGCTTTAAACTGGGCAGTGGATGAAATGGAAAAGAGATATAAATTATTTGCAAAAACTTCAGTTCGTGATATGGCTTCCTATAATGCAAAAATGAGAAAGCAGGAATTATTCAAAGAAGTATTACCGAAGATTGTTATTATCGTCGATGAACTCTCTGACTTAATGATGGTAGCTGCTGGAGAAGTGGAAGACTATATTGCAAGACTTGCCCAAATGGCACGAGCTGCAGGAATTTATTTAATTATAGCAACTCAACGTCCGTCGGTAGATGTGATAACTGGTACAATTAAGGCAAATATCCCTTCTAGAATTGCTTTTGCAGTATCCTCAGCAGTGGATTCTCGAACAATCCTAGATATGGGAGGAGCTGAAAAGCTTTTAGGGAAAGGGGATATGCTATTTTATCCATCTTTTTATTCTAAGCCTAAACGAGTACAAGGAGCGTTTATCAGCGATGAGGAAGTTGAAAATATCACATCATTTATTCGGGTTAATAGTGAAGACTTTTCTTATGATAAAAAGATAGAGGAAACCATCGAGGAAAAGAAAGAAATTATATCCAATCCAGTAGATGAATATACAGAAGAAGCCATAGAAATAATTTTAAGAGATGAGCAAGCATCTATTAGCTATCTACAACGAAAATTAAAAATAGGATATTCAAGAGCTGCAAGAATTATTGACGAAATTGAAGAGATGGGTATTATAGGCCCACCAGAAGGCTCAAAGCCAAGAAAAATATTATTAACAGAAGAAGAAAAAGAAGAGTATTTAGGGGTAAAGGATGAATAATGTATATTTTGCAACTCTAGGTTGTTCAAAAAATGAAGTTGATACGGAAATGATGCAAGGTTTACTAAATCCAAAGAAATACAATGTAATCTCCAAACCTGAAGAAGCAGAGATTATTTTTGTGAATACTTGTGGTTTTATTAATGATGCAAAAGAAGAATCTATTAACACAATATTAGAACTTGCTACATTTAAAGACATTGGCCAATGTAAACAATTGATTTTAACTGGTTGTTTAGCACAAAGGTATCCTGAAGAACTTCAAAAAGAAATTCCAGAAATAGATGGGATTATGGGTCCTGGATACATGGGAAGAATTAATGAATTTTTAGAAAGTATCGACGGTAAAAATAAAGTAAGTTGGACGAATGTTTTAGAATCTGACTATATTGAAGGGGTTAGAAAGACTAGAGGTAATGTTACCCAGTACTTAAAAATATCTGAAGGATGTAATAATCGTTGTTCCTATTGTATCATTCCCTATTTAAGAGGAAATAATCGAAGTAGAAAAATTGAGGATATTTTAGAAGAAGCGGAAAATTTAGTAAAAGAAGGGGCCAAAGAACTAATTCTCATTGGACAAAACACTACAGATTATGGGATTGACCTTTATGGAGAATATAAGTTATCCCTATTATTAGACCAATTAGAAAAAATCGAAGGACTCCATTGGATACGATTAATGTATGCTTATCCAGATCATTTTGATAGGTCTTTAATTGAAAGTTTCAAAAAGAATACTAAAGTCATTCCATATATTGATATGCCTTTACAACATGGGTCAGAAAAAATATTAAAAGCAATGAATCGTCGGTCAAATCGAAAATATATATTGGATTTAGTAAAAACACTAAGGGAAGAATTACCTCATTTAGTTCTTCGCTCCACCTTTATAGTAGGTTTTCCTGGAGAAGAGGAAGAAGATTTTGAGGAATTATTAGATTTTATTCGTATTTTACGCTTTGATCGAGTTGGGGCTTTTATGTATTCTAAAGAAGAAGGAACAAAAGCTGCATTAATGGAAGGACAGGTCCCGGAAGAAACGAAAAAATTGCGTTTAGAAAAATTTATGGAAGTACAACAGGAAATTTCTGAGGAAAATTTAACCAAACGAATTGGCGAAAATATTGAAGTTCTTATTGAAGAAAATATTGAAGACCATTTATATGCAGGTCGCAGTTACTTAGACGCACCAGAAATTGATGGTTTGGTATATGTATATTCTATGGATCAATTATCTATCAATGATTTTACTACTGTAAAAATAACAGAATCTACTGAACATGATTTAATAGGAGTGAATTATGAATATAGCAAATAAATTAACTTTACTACGTATGGGTATGGTTCCAATTTTTGTTTTATTAAGGTACTTACATTTACCATTTGCACTTCCTATTTCTGGAATCGTCTTTATTATAGCGTCTCTTACAGATATGTTAGATGGTCACTATGCTAGAAAGCATCACCTTATTACAAATTTCGGAAAATTTGCTGATCCTTTAGCTGATAAAATTTTAGCAGCATCTGCAATGATTTGCTTAGTGGATTCTGGTCTAATTCCAGCGTGGAGTGTTATTATCATCATTAGCAGGGAATTTGCAATAACAGGTTTTCGAATTATAGCTGCTTCTGAAAATATAAATATAGCAGCTGGTCCTTTAGGGAAATTAAAGACGATAACCCAATTAATTGGTTTATCCTTATTATTATTTTATCCTTTAATATCTCCAGGTATTGGTCTATTCTTTTATTACTTTTCTGTTGTAATGACTGTAATATCAGGAATTGACTATATTGTAAGAAACAAAAAAGTATTAGATTTAGAAAATATTTGAGGTGTCATATGAGGGCAGGAATAATCACAATAGGTACAGAATTACTCTTAGGAGATATATTAAATACAAATCAAAAATTTTTATCTTCTCTTTTAACGAGCTTAGGAATTGAAGTTTATCGTCATATCTCAGTTGGAGATTACGAAAAGCCTATGAAAGAAGCTATTAAAAAATGTATGGATGATTGTGATATTATTTTATTAAGTGGCGGTTTAGGTCCCACAGAAGATGATTGTACAAAGGAATATCTAAGTGAAGTTATTCAAAGGCCATTAGAAAAAAATGAAGACGAATACAAAAAAATGGTTGAATTATTTCAAAGGAAAAACTATACTTTGACAAAAAATAATTTGAAACAAATCTATACAATAAAAGATTCTGTTATCCTACACAATGAATGGGGAACAGCCCCAGGTGAATATGTAAAATATAAGAATGTTCATATATTTATTTTTCCTGGTCCACCAACAGAATTAGAACCTATGGCAAAAAAATATTTACCATCTTTAATATTTGATAAAACAGAGATTTATGAAAAATCCATTCAAATTATGGGTTTAGGTGAATCTGCTGTTGAGACAAGATTACGAACTTTAGATTTACCTAAATCTTTAGAAATCAATACCTTTGCCCATTTTGGTTCCGTGGAAATAAAAATCATTGGAAAATCTAGTTCGACCAATCAAGTAAACATTGATGTACAACGATCCATTGAAATTATTAAAGAGGAGTTTGCATCTTCCATATATTCTTTAGAAGGGAATATGATGGAAGAGGAGATTATTAAAAGATGTATGGAGAAAAATTTAAAAATTGCATTTGCTGAATCTGTTACTGGTGGACTTTTGGTAAAGAGAATAACTTCTTATCCTAATGCTTCCAATATTTTACATGCATCTGTTGTAACTTATAGTAATCAAAGTAAAGAAGAAATTTTAAAAGTTCCACGTAAAGATTTAGAAACTTATGGAGCCGTTAGCGAAAAAGTAGCAATGGAAATGGCAAGAGGTCTTTATGAATTAGGATATTGTGATATAGCTATTTCTACAACAGGAGAAGCAGGTCCTATTCCATCAGAAAAACCTATTGGCACTGTATATATTGGTTTTTATAACGGAAAAAAGTATAGAACAAAAAAGCTTCATTTAAATGGAAGTCGTAGAGAAATACAAAAAAGAATAGCAACAGTTATATTTACTGAACTTTTAAAAGTTGAATTAGGAGGAAATAATGGGAATTAATCAAGACGAAAAACAAAGAGCATTAGATATGGCCTTAGCATCTATTACAAAAGCATATGGGAAAGGGTCTATTATGAAGTTAGGAGATCAAACAAATCTTGATATGGAGGTTATTCCTACAGGATCTTTAGCTCTTGATTTAGCTCTAGGTGTGGGAGGTATCCCAAGAGGAAGAATTATTGAAATTTATGGACCTGAGTCATCTGGTAAAACTACTTTAGCATTACACATTTTAGCAGAAGCTCAAAAAGCTGGTGGAATTGCAGCTTTCATTGATGCAGAGCATGCTCTAGATCCTTCTTATTCTAAAAAACTAGGGGTTGATACAGAAAATCTCATTATCTCTCAACCAGATACTGGAGAACAAGCCTTAGAAATTACAGAAACCCTTGTTAGGAGCAATGCTGTTGATCTTGTGGTTGTAGATTCTGTAGCTGCTTTAGTTCCCAAAGCTGAAATTGAAGGGGAAATGGGAGATTCTCACATGGGTCTTCAAGCTCGTCTTATGAGTCAAGGATTAAGAAAATTAACAGGAGCCATAAATAAATCAAAAGCCTCTGTAATCTTTATCAATCAATTACGAGAAAAAATTGGTGTCATGTTTGGAAATCCTGAAACGACAACAGGTGGTAGAGCATTGAAATTTTTTACTTCCGTGCGTATGGATATTCGTCGTATTGAAGTCTTAAAAAAAGGAGACGAAATGATTGGTAATCGTGTACGTGTAAAAATTGCAAAAAATAAAGTAGCACCACCTTTTAAACAAGCTGAATTTGATATTATGTATGGAGAAGGTATTTCTAAAGAAGGGAATATTTTAGATGTAGGAGTGGCTAGTAAAGTTGTAGATAAAGCAGGAGCTTGGTATAGTTATGGAGAACATCGCCTTGGCCAAGGACGTGAAAAATCGAAAGAATTTTTAAAAGAAAATCCTGAAATTCGGGATGAAATAGAATATAAAGTTAGGGAGTATTATGGACTATTTTCTAATAAAGAAGGAGATATCCAAGAAGAAAAAGGTGAGTGATATTGAAGTTTTTATACTTTACAGATTCACATATAAGAGGAACTGCACCGAAAAGTAGGAAAGATGATTTTTTCCAAACAGTTTTAAATAAAACAAGAGAAATATTTAGGATTGCTAAAGAAAGGGATGTTGATTATATGTTACATGGAGGCGATCTTTTCGATCGTCCAGACATTTCTATTGCTGTTGTAGGAGAATTTGCAAAAGTCTTAATGGAAATGCCCTGTCCCTTATACATTGTAAGTGGAAACCATGATATTTATGGCCATAATCCAAAAACTTTATCTAGAACAATGTTAGGTTTTTTAAGTAATTTAGGATTTCTTGAATTGTTAAATGATAAAACAACTATTTTATCAAAAGGAGATACGAAGGTACAAATAACATGTGCCCCTTATCAATTTGATATGGATAAGGATCCTGAAAATAAACCCTATATAGTAAAGTCTGTAGATGAATCATGTGATTTTGCTATTCATATCTGTCATGGTTTTCTAATTGATCAACCTATGCATCATGGTATACCCCATACTTTAATTAGTGATATTATAGATACGAAAGCAGATATTACACTTTCTGGTCATTTGCACCATGGTTTTAAAACACAATATATTAATGGAAAATACTTTATTAATCCAGGTGCTATTGTGCGTATTTCAAATAGTTTAAGAGAAATCAAACGAAGACCTAAGGTTTTATTGTTAGAATGTAATAAAGGTGCTGATATTGTCATTGAAGAAATTTATCTAAAGTCTGCAAAACCTGCTGATGAGGTTTTAGATCGAACAGAAATTGAACAGCATCAATTTAAAAAAAGTAAACTACATGATTTTAAAGAAATCGTTGATTCTTCTGGTGATTTTCATAAAACAGATGTTTTTGCATTATTAAATGAAATATCTGATCACGAAAATGTACCGGAAAATGTTAAGGAAGAAGCTTTCCAGAGAATAACGGAAGTTCAAATGAAAAGAGAGTACTAAATGAGATTTATTGCAAAGATAATTTTAGAAAACTTTCAATCCCATGAATATACTGAAATAAATTTAGACAAAGGATTAAATGTGATTCTAGGAAATTCAGACTCTGGTAAAACTGCTATTATAAGAGCTATTCGTTGGGTCTTATATAATGAACCTAGAGGAGATTTTTTCATGCAGTATGGGAAAGACTCTGTGTCTGTCACCTTGGAATTTCAAGATGGCTTGTCTTTAAAGCGATACCGAAATAAAGGCACCAATGGATATGTATTAATCGATCCAAGTGGGGAAGATTACACATTCGAAAACTTTGGGACAGAAGTTCCCGTGGAGATTCGTAACCTTTTACATATGAATAAGATGCCATTAGGGAATAAGACTAATATTACCCTAAATATTTCTGATCAAATGGATGGTCCTTTTTTATTAATGGAAACAGATTCCTTAAAAGCCAATGCTATTGGACGCCTTGTTGGGGTTCATATCATAGATGAAGCTGCATCAAATGTGAATAGAGACTTAAAAAATCATCAAAGAAGGATTAAAAGCTTACGGGAAGAAAAAGATAGATTAATTGTGGAAGAACAAGAACTTTCTTATTTGGATCATGAAGTTAAGAAAATAAAAGCATCAAAAGAAAATATATTTATTTTGAAAAAAAAGATTTCTCTATTAAAAGAATTAAAGAATAAAAAAGATATATTAGAAAAAATTTCAGAAACAAGTAAAAGATTGAATCATCAATTAAAATGTTTAGAATATACAAATGAACTGGAAAAAAGACTAAATACCATAGAAACTCATCTCTTGGAGTTTAATCGTAGATCTATTTATTATAATCGTGTAACATATTTAAAAAATGAAAAGAAAATTTGGAAGAATCATTATCAAAAATATAAAAATCTTCCAATCCTAAAGTCTAATTATATTATGTTAAAAGATTATAATTATACTCTCTCCAAATTAATACATCAAAATAAACTATACCATGAGGTTATTCATCAAAAACAAAGGATACAAGAGGATTTGAGACGATTGAAAGATCTTGGTATCATAAGCGATAGATTATATATATTGGAGAGTAAAATTAAACAATTACAAAATTACTTAGAATATTATCATCGTTATCATGAACTTATAAGAAGAATTCAGTTGGGCTACCAATATCTAGAAAAATTTCAAGTATTGGAACAATTAAATAAAAACTATACATTATTATCAAAAGCTATGAAAAATTTAATATCTTATAAAAAAGAAATGGAGACATGGTTATTCATTAACAAACAAAGGAAAGACTTACAGCTTAATATTAATATGGCAGAAAAATCAAAACAGAAGTATTTAGATTTATATGAGCAATTGTTAAGTACTTTAAAAATATGTCCCACTTGTTTACAGCCCATTCATGAAGGTACAAAAGAACATCTAAAGGAGCATTTTAAATAAAGAGGTTACTATGGATTACGAAAAAGAATTAAAAGATTTAAAAGAGAAATTGGAAGAAGCGACAAGTCAAAAAAATAGAGCTGAAGCAAGACTAGAAACTTTAGAGCAACAAGAGAAGGAATTATTAAAAGAGCTTGAAGGTCAAGGAATTAAACCAGAACAATTAGAAGAAGAGATCTTAAAACTGGAAAAAGAAATTAAAGAGTTATTTTCCTCTTCCTACGAATTACTTCCTAAGGATGAGTAGTATGTGGCAAGAAGAATTAAATACACTTGAAAATAAAGTAAGTATTTATGAAAATGAAATCCAAAAAGAAATTGGTAAAAGAGAATACATTCGACAAGAAATAAAAGATATTTCCAATAAAGAAGAAGGATTGCTGGAAAAAATATCTTTATATGAATCTGTAAATATTTTATTTCAAAAAACTTCGGAATTTGCTCGAGTACAAGCGAAAAATCACATTCAGGATTTGACAACAAAATGCTTACAATATGTATTTGAAAAGGATTTTGAGTTTATTATAGAGTTTGTAGAAAGAAGAAATAATGTAGAAGCAGATTTTTATGTAAGTTCCTATTTTGACGGAGTTCCTATAAAAACAAGACCAGAACTATCACATGGGGGAGGTTTAGTAGATGTTTTGTCCTTAGCTTTACGCTTTGCTTTTTTAGAACAACAATCCCCAAGAATTGATGGTCCTTTATTTCTAGACGAACCAGGTAAGCATGTTAGTAATGATTATATCTTTAATTTAGGTGAATTTATCAAACAATCAGGCGATATGTTTGGGCGTCAAATAATAATGGTAACTCACAATCCTCATTTATCTCAAATTTGTGATAAAGCGTTTTATGTTAAAATCCGTGATGGGAAAAGTATTGTTACGGAGAATGAAATTTTTTAATTAGAAGATAAAAACTCATTCAGTAAATTAAATTCATTTAAGTATCTTGCTTATTTATACTGATAAGAGTGTTTATAAGATTATCCTTATCTTGACGAAAAGTGAAAAAAGTTATACAATATTTTATGTATAAATGAATAAAAGAAATTTATAAAATTTATTTGAAACTTGAAAATTTAATATTGGAGGTGTATAACTTTTGTCACCAATTTTAAAATTACTTCTATATATCATTGGTATCATCATTTCCGTTATA
>JAUNVD010000061.1 GCA_030537855.1 Tissierellia bacterium
ATTCAATAGAGACCTCCTTATGTTTTCTAATATAGTTTCGAATAATATCTCGGAAAAGATTGGACCTGTTCATATAAAGATCTTCCAAATCAAAATAAAGTTGAGCCACATACATGGATTTCATCAGCATAAAAAACTCTTCATTGATTAAAGGAATAATATCTTCAAAACCAGATTCACTTGCCATTTTTACAAAGTCTTTCATTTGCTGTCTTTCCATTTTGTCACATTCCTTTTTCGCCAACTCATCTGTAGCACTAACTTCAAGTAACATGGCATAAAGAGTAATATAATCATTGGATTGAAACATCTTTATTAATGTCAGTTCCACCAAAATATCCTCTTGGGTCATTTCCGAATGACTTTTTAGAAAGTCTACATTTATTTTTTCACGTACTTCCTGGCCTATAAAACAAAGATCAATAAGCATATCCACTGTGGATTTATAATAGTAATAAACCCCTCCTTTAGACATACCAACTTCAGCTATAACATCTTCCATAGTGGTATTTTTAAATCCTTTTTCCAAAAAGACTTTTTTTGCCGCCATACAAATTTCTCGTTTTCTCTTTTTAGTAATACGACTTTCCGACATAAGCCCCTCCTTTTTTTCGACGATACCGTCTAATTTATTGTATCCTTATTGATAATATTTGTCAATAAGGATTTTATCTGTTTTAAAATATAAAAAGATCACCTTAAGACGAATCTTTCATGTCTTAAGGTGATTTCAATTTTACTTTTAGGATTACCTTCATAATCATATTGAAATTTTTTAGGCTCCAATATCCAGTAATTTTTTATACATTCCATTTTGGTTTACCAAGAAATCATGTCCGCCTTGTTCTACAATTTTTCCTTCATGAAATACAATAATATTGTTACAGTCTTTAATGGTATTTAACTTGTGGGCAATTACAATGACCGTCTTATTTTTTGTAATAATATTCATAGCATCTTGAACCAAGTTTTCATTTTGTATATCTAAAGAGGAAGTCACTTCATCGAGAAGGACGATGGGCGCATCTTTAATAATTGCCCTTGCAACAGATATCCTTTGTTTTTCTCCACCAGATAATAATTTTCCATTTTCCCCTATGGTTGTATGATAACCTTGGGGCAATTGGGAGATGAACTCGTGGCAATGAGCCAATTTTGCGGCTTCAATCACTTCTTCATCTGTTGCATTCTTATTTCCCAACCGAATATTTTCCATAATAGTATTGTCAAAAAGAAGTACATCTTGAAAAACAATGGAATAATACTTTAATAACTCTTCAGAATTCAGCTTGGAGATATCCTTTCCCCCTATAGTTACCTTTCCTTCATCGGGATTATAAAATCCTGCCGCCAGTTTTAAGGCTGTTGACTTTCCGGATCCCGAGGTTCCTACAAAAGCCGTCTTCTTCCCTTCTTCTGCTCTAAAAGAAATTCCTTTTAGTACCATCATATGATCATACCCGAAAAAAACATCTTGAAAGGAGATGCTAAAATCTATATCATCCATTTTCAATGTATTTTCTTCTATTTTTTCTTTCTTTATAGTATCAATACGATTTACCAAAATATCTGCTTGAAAAATTTCCGTTAAAGAATTAATAAGGGCATTTACCGGTTCATAAACCAGGCCAGCTGAAAATAGGAATATAATATAGGTTAGAACATCTACTTTACTTTTTATTAGTAAAATACTTCCCATAAAGATAACTGTAACCGTACCTAATTGTAAAATCATTTGGGCAGAGGCCAAAATCGTGGCCGAAAATAATTCTGTTTTTCTTTGGGTCTTTTCAAAAGCATTAAATTGATTCCTGATATCTTTTTTATAATCCCTTTCTAGGCCAAAGGCTTTTATTTCTTTGATCATTTCCAAAGTCATTTGAATTTTATCCGATGCCTTTATTTTTTCGTTTTTAAAAGCCTCCCCATATTTTCCTTGGAGTTTTCTAGAAAGAAAGACCACGAGAAAGGCAATGGGAATCACCCAAAATAAAGAAATAGCCAATTTAAAATTTAAAAACATCATAGCAACACAGATAATACATGTGGAAATTAAAGTGCCATAACTTTGAGGAATCACATGAGCCAAAGCATGTTCGATTCCTGCAATGTCAGTCATAATAATGGTTGTTAAATCCGCAAGATCCCTTTTCGAAAAGAAGGATAGTGGTAGCTTCCTCAAAAATTCTGTAATCTCAATTCTTCGATTGGCACTTTCTCTATAAATATCCACAAATGTTTTTGTGTATTCAATATATGCCATTATAGTCATAATAATGAGAATCCCTAGGGATAAAAGTAAATACCGACCAATGGGCAAGTGGACTTGAGCATCTTTTCCTAAATGTAAAAACATTTGAGACAGTACATAGGTACAAATACCCACCGGGAGCATCTTTGATATATTGGATAAGGCATTGTAGATAATACCCTCTTTCATTAGTTTTGATTCTTCTTCCGATAAATGATACTTCTTTTTTATCAGTTCAAACATATTATATCCTCCAATCCGATGATTCTACATATTGATTCCACATCTTTCTATATAAGCCGTCATTTTCTAATAATTGTTTATGATTTCCTTTTTCCAGAATCTTCCCATGGTCCATTACAATAATTTTATCTGCATCCACCACAGAATTCAGTCTATGGGCCACTAAAACTACCGTTTTATTTTTCGAAATCTTGGATATTCCTTCATTGATATAGAATTCATTTTCCGCATCACAACCGGATGTTGCCTCGTCAAAGACAATAATGGGGGAATCTTTTATAAAAGCTCTGGCAAGGGCGATTCGCTGTCTTTCTCCTCCTGATAAATAAATCCCCTTGGTTCCATAAATGCTTTGTAATCCTTCGGGAAATTTTTGAATAATATCTTCACATTGGGTGATTTTAATAGCTTCTTCCACTTCTTCCATAGTGGCGTCTTTTCTCCCAATTTTTATATTATCCAATAAACTTATGGGAAATAATTTACTTTCTTGGAACACAAAGGAGACATTTTCCATCAAGCTTTTCGTATCTATTTCTTTGATATTTTTATCCCCAATTTTTATTTCTCCGGAGTCCACTTCAAAAAACTTGCCAATTAAAGATAATACCGTACTTTTTCCTGAACCAGATAAACCCACAATGGCAACTTTAGAATTTTCTTCTACAGAAAAAGAGATATTTTTTAAAACCTTGGTCTTCTGCTCTGGATAAGAAAAAGAAACGTGATCAAAGCTAATATTATATTTGCTTGGAAAATCTCCAAGGCCCTTAGCTTCATAAATCTTATCTTCTGTAATATTTTCAATACGACTTAGAGCCTCTTTGGCTTGAATCAGATTTTCTCCTGTGAGCATAAGTCTCATTAAAGTTGTGGAAATCAATGGACTAAGGAGGATGAAAAAAATTAAATTCAAAAAGACCTCACTTTTATTTTCTGTTTGATGAAATAGAAAAGCAGCCACCAAAATCAAAAGGACAAAAAAACTATTTAAGGATATGGAAAATAAAGTTTTTGGCATACGACAGCTTTTTGCATAGCCTGCCACCAAATCCCTATATCTAATAATGGTTTTGTGAAATTTTTTAAAACTAAATACCGTTTGTTGAAATACCTTTATAATGGGGATTCCTCTCACATACTCTACTGCTTCTTGGTCCATCTCTTCTTGCATGGTCATAATTCTTCCCATCATCGTCTTATTGGAACCACCCATCATTAGCTTTAAGCATATAAATGCAATCACTAGGGGAATAAAGCAAACAACCCCCATTCTCCAATCATAATAAAAGAAAGAGATAATAATGGCAAAGGGCATAACAATGGTTGCGGCAAAGTCCGGTAATTTATGTGCCAAGAAATCTTCCGTTAACATTGTATTTTCATCAATGGTTTTTCGAAGTTCACCGGTGGCTCGAAGTTCAAAAAATCCAAGTGGCATATCAATCAGCTTATGGATGGCATGTAACTTTAAATTTTTGGCCACGCGAAAGGCAGAAATATGAGCCATAGATAGTCCTATAAAATAAAGGATGATACTAATAAGAGATGAAATAATGGCTATAACTCCATAGTGGAGAATTACCTCTTTGCTCATATCCATAATATATAGTTTTATAATTTGAAAAATACAGACCAATGGAATAATAGACATCACCGAACTTATAATGGATAATATACATGCGAAAATGGTCAAAAATTTATATCTCCCAGAATATTTTAATAAACCTTTCCCTATTAACATAAAGTCTCATCTCCCTTTAACATTTTTAAAATCTTCTCTTTCTCTTTCATAGGAAGGAATTCACGAAACCCTTCTTGATGTAAATCTAAAATCAAATCACAACATTCCATTAAAAATTCATAATCATGAGAAATGATAATAACAATCTTCCCTTTCCTTTGAAGTTCTCTAATTTCCTTGGAAATTAAATGCATATTTTTTCCATCTAAACCACTGGTAGGTTCGTCAAATATATAAACATCTCGATTTAAAAGTTCCGCTGCTGCAATGGTAAGTCTTTGCTTTTGCCCTCCAGACAAAATTTGAGGATGAGAACCTTTTGTACTTTCTAATTGAAACTTTTCCAATACTTCGTCAGGATTCACAGTAGGGTTATTTATTTTTAACTCCTCTTCAGGAGATACCTCAAATAAATTATTGTCAGGATTATTGGAAAGATAGTAAATATGCTTTTTTCTTTCTCCTTTTTTTAATAATTTATGATTATAGCTTATCCTTCCTGATTTTTCTTTTAAAACCCCTGACAATACCTTCCCTAAAGTACTTTTCCCAACACCATTTTTCCCTGTTAGGCCATAGACCCTTCCCCCTTGAAATCGATAGGATAAAGACCTAAAAATATCTTTTTTCTTATACGAAAAAAAGAGATCTTCCACTATAAGTTCATGGGTGAATTTTATATGAGAATTTTTTGGAAGAATGGATTCTAAGGAAAAATACCTAAGTCCCAGTAATTCATATTCTTTTCTTATCATATGGAGCAAATCATCCTCTGTGTAAGAATCAATAATTTCTCCATTTTTAATATAGTAATACTTATCCACAAGGCCTTTGAGATAATATAGTCTATGTTCAGAAATAATCATGGTTTTGCCTTGTTTCTTTAATTGAATCATCAATTCTTTTAAAGCCTCCACACTTTGCATATCTAAATTGGCAGAAGGTTCATCAAAAACATAAATTGGAGGATTAAGGGCATTGATAGAGGCAATGGCAACCTTTTGTCTTTCTCCACTTGACAGATGAAATAAATTCTTTTCCCTAAGGTTCTCTCCATGAATGGATGCTAAGGCTGTTACGATTCTTTTTAATATTTCCTCTCTTTGGACTCCATAGTTTTCCAAGGCAAAGGCCACTTCATCTTCCACAATTTCTGCAAAAAATTGACTTTTTGGATTTTGAAAGATGGAACCAACCTTTCTTCCAATTTCATAAAGCTCTTTCTTACATGGATCCATGCCATCAATGGAAATTTTACCTTGAAGAATTCCATTATAAAATTTATAAGCTAAACCATTTATGATTCTCGTCAAAGTTGTTTTTCCACAACCACTGGAGCCAATAAATGCCACTACTTCCCCTGGTTTTATCTCTAGGCTTATATTTTTAAGATTCCTTTGACCCTCCATATAAGAAAAAGTAATATTTTTTAAATCAATCATATTGAGCTCCTTCCAAATACATCAAAAATATGACGGCAAAAAGAGAACAAAGAACCACAAAAAGATCTTTAATTGTAAATACAATCTCTCGCCTTGAGGTATGTTCTCCTTCGGCGGATATTCCTCGAACTTCCGATGCTGCTGCCAACTCCTCGGCAATTTTTGACGCTGTAAACATCATGGGGACAAAGAGATATTCCATGGTGACCATTGGTTTTTTCCATGAAAGTAGATTTCGTAGTCTTAGATTTAGAATAATTTCCGAAAATTCCAGTCGAACAATGGGGATAAACCTCATCATAAAAATAAGGGGTAGAGAAATATTTCGATGGACTTTCAACCTTCTCATCACAGCCATTAATTCCCCAGGTGGTGTTTTTATAATGGGAATCACGGAAAGAAGAATTGCTAAAGTCCTAATAATGATAAATAGAAACATTTCCGGCAAAAATACTCCAAATCCTTGTCCTTGGGATAAAAATCTTAAGAAAATGATGATTCCAAAAGCATATAAAATTTTAAAAGTAAACTTGCCATATCCTGTTCCAAATAAGTAGACCAATAAAAATGCACATAGCAAATAAAATACAGTATCTTTGGACAATACTGCCACCAAAAATACTGTACTTAAAAATACGACAAGTTTGGAACGAAAATCCAAATCCATCATTTGATAATACCCGTCTTTCTAAAATGCTTTTCTGTCATTTTATTTCCCAAATAACATCCTATGATGGCTGCAACAATTGTAAGTCCTAAGGAAACAATCACCCATTTAGGATCGGTGTAATATTTCGTCTGAATCTCAACTTGTTCTGGAGATACTCCGGACTTGATAAAAGCATTTTTAAAAAACCAGATTTCACTCATACCATGAGCAGCTCTAGTAAGAGATGTAATAATCCAGGCAAGAGTAATCTTTTTAATATTTCGATAACTTTCTGCACCCATCATGGAAAGTTCGGCAAGAATCCCTCCACCGACAAACCATGGAATCATAAAGGGTCCCATAAAAACCGCTGCTAAAAGAGCTTGTAAAATATTGTAAATAAGGGCGACTCCTGGCTTTCCAACTTTCATTGCCATATATACAAAAAACGGGCCTAAAATGAGTGCTGTAAATACTGCATTAAGAATCATATTAAAAAATAATGACGCCCCTGTTGCAATGGAAAAAGCAAGAAAAACAACAATCATAATTGCTGAGAAAATACCAATGGTTGCTAAGTCTTTTACTGATAGCCTTTTTGAATGTTCCATAAATACTGACCTCCTTCTTATAATCAATATTTATTGTAGCAAAGGCTCTCTGCCATATCTTGACCAATTAGACAATATGTGCTCCATTAGTTATTCTTCTATATTCGGAAGGTCTTAGATTATACATTTTTTTAAAGGCATTTGAAAACTTTGAATGATCTGCATATCCAATTTCTAAAGCTATTTCCGTAATTAGCTTATCCGTTGACCTTAATAATTTACAAGCCTCTTCTAGTTTCTTTTTTCGGTAAGTATCATGGATCGATTCCCCAAAAACATTTTTATAACATTGTTTCATGGTACTCATTTTTATGGAAAACATTTGGGACAACTCATCATAGGTAAGATTCTTCTTATACTCATTATTGATAAATGCATGAATCTTTCTTACAATATCTGCATTGCTTTTGGAAATATATTGTCTTTCCTCATAGCAGGATTGGTCTTCGACCATGGATAAATATATGAAAAGCTCTTGAAATTTTACCTTTAAATAGGGGATTAAAATATCACTTGGCACGGTATAAATTTCTGAAAAAATATGTTCCAACTGTTTCGATGCTCTTTTAATAAAAAGCCCTTCTTCCTTAGAAATCCTTATTAAAAGCTTTTCAAAATCAATTCCTAACATTTTTCCACATAGGAGAAGTTCATCATCAAAGGCATTTGGTTCAATCCATATGGTTAAACCATGATAATGACCAATGGGAAAGAAAGAGTGATTGGAGCTGTTATGTACCAAAGAGATAGAAAAATCTCCGGCCTGCATATAGGTAGCCGTGCCATCTTTTAAAACACATTCAAACCTCCCTTCCCGACAATGGTTTATTTCAAAACATCTTTGCCCTTCAACCTTTTCTATATATCCCCTTTTAATAGAAGATAAATGAATATCGTTAAACAAAACCTTCACGCCGGAAAAAATACCATAGGTTATTATAATGGCATCTACATTCTTGGAATCTCCATATTCATAAATTTGACAATTTGCAATTCCTTCCATTTTTTTCTTACTTCGCCCATATAAATGGTTCATTAAATCTCTATTGGTCTTTTTATAAACGTCCATTATTTTACCACACCCTGTCCTTTAACATCTATCAAAAGCTGAAACCATTTCCAATACAATCATCCTTCAAAGGAGGAGTTCTAAATTTTATTTAAAATTTCTACGATTATTATACCATGATACGAGGGTGGTCTTTCCTTTATAGTAAGATTTTGAAAATTCTTCTCAAAATAATAATGTCTTAAAGGATAAAAAAAGAATACCCTAATGAAAGAGTATTCTTTCCAGTAAGAGCCATGCCCTTGGTATGTAAATGTTTTTAAAATTATTTGTTATGATTTATATTTCTTCGAGAATCCATAATCATTGATTGATTTACAATTTCATCAATCACTTTGATACATTCCTGGTATCCAATGGTTACCAATTCTCCATGTTCCCTATTTTCCATTTCCTTAAAACTCATTTGAGGATAGGTCTTTCGGAAATAATCAATATCCCAAGCCCTTTCTTTTTTCTCAAGATCTCCATAGAGATAATACATTTTTGTATTATTATGAGGTAAGGTTTTTGGCATCTTATAATTATTCGTCGAATCAAAGCCATTTCTTATGGTTTCATTCGATAACTTTTTCATAAAATTTTGAATCTCATCATAAGCCTCTTCTTCCTCTTCCCAAGGATATAACCAACGGTCAGGGGAATAAACCATTTTTAATAATTTCTTACTACTTCTCACTATTTTAATCCCCAATACATCTCGAAGAAGAATCAAACGAGTTAGAAAATGGGGCAATTCATAAGGACTGATTCCAGCATCAATAATTAAAGTTTTAATATGTAACTGATTCGAAGCATAAACTAAGTTGGCCATAGAACCTCCCATACAAAATCCATAGACCAAGTCAAAGTCCACAATCTCTTTCTGTTTAAAATAGTCTAAAACATTATGGGCAATATCCTCAACAGAGGTAAAAGAATGTTCAAAAGGTTCATAATACCCATCATACATAACACCAAAAGTATGCCATCTTTCACTAAGAAGTTCCATAATAGGTTTATACCAGTTAAAATCCGTAAACCCACCAGGGAAAAACAATGCTTTCTTTTTATTATTCATACCTAATTCTTGAATTAACATTTTTATCCCTCTTTCTATTTCTACCAAAAGTTCCTCTATGGGTATTTTATAATTCCTAGTTGTCGTGAAATTTCTTAAATCTTATGTTATTTTCAATCATTACTTACAATGCCACAAAAAATCATTCTATTTCTTTGCAATCTCATCAATTATTTGGATACATTCCTTATATTTTATCGTCGATAATTCCCCATGATCCGTATCTGGAAATTCACGATAAATAGCTTGGGGATATGTTTTCCGAAAAGATTTTATAGACCAAGCCATATCCTTTTTCTCAAGTTCTCCATAAAATAAATATATTTTCGTATCGTTCTTTGGGAAAGTTGCAGGTAATTTATAATTACTACAGGAGTCAAAACAGTTTTTTATCGTATCATTTGTTAATCGATTCAAAAAGTCCATACTCTCTTTATAAGAATCTTCATCCTCCCAAGGATAAAGCCAACGATCTGGAGGATAAACCATCTTCATGATTCTCTTACTTCTCCTGACTATCTTTACTTCTAAAGTATTTTGAAATACATGTAGTCGATTAAGAATATATGGTAAATTATCAGGATATACTCCTCCGTCAATAATTAAAATATTCATTTTCAATAATTCATTGGCATAAATAATATTTGCAATAGCTCCACCCATGGAAAGTCCATAAACCATATCAAATCCATGAATATCT
>JAUNVD010000010.1:0-1027 GCA_030537855.1 Tissierellia bacterium
CACACTGGTCCTGGTTTGGTAGGAGGTATTTTATTCGTTCCTGAGGAGTAGAAAGGGGGGATAAGATGCATAAAGAGAGTAAGAATAGAGTTAAGGAATGGAAAATTCTAAGATATGATGAATTACCGGATTTTGATTTATATATCGATCAGTTGATTCATGTTGCAGAAAATCAATCACAACCTTTAACTATTGTTAATTCATATCAAGGTTTAACCCCATCAATGGTAAATAATTATGTGAAAAATAATATTTTACCACCCCCTGTTAAAAAGAAGTACAAAAAGGAACATATTGCTATACTTATTGTAATTTCTTTTTTAAAGTCTGTTTTTTCTATTAATGAAATTAAACAAGGGATAGAAATTACCTTGGATACTCGTGAGTATCAAATGGCCTATGATGAATTTTGTGATTTTGTTGAAAATGCTATAAAAAAATATATTTTAGGACAAGGAAAAGAAATGAACACAGAAAATAAGGCTTTATATTATGCTTGTGAATCGATAGCTTCTAAACTCTTTGTTCAATATCATTTAGAAAATATAAATATTAAAGATAATGAGATCAAATAAAGATAGCCCCTTTTTAGGGGCTTATTTTATTGGTTTCTAACTTGTTGAAAAACGCCTATTAATATAATTAATACAGCTAAGGCGATTAATGCTGAAAATGTTTTTGATGCAAGTTTTAAAGCGAATTTTAATATAAATACAATGAGCACAGCAGATAAACCAGTTTTTAAAATTCCATTCATGGTCTCACTCCTTCTTTTATTTTTATTTCATACTATTAACGAAATATTGCTTTTAATTATAACATAGGAAGGGTTTTTCTTATAGATGATTTACCAAAGATTTTACTAAAATATTTTATTAAAGATATTTTTATAAAATGGTGATAGAACCTTTGATATCAGAAGGATATAGAAGATTTTGTTTTTTAAAAAGACGATATAAATAGTAAGATTAATTAAATTTTCTTGACGAACGGCTTTACGTACGTTAAAATGTATTATAAGATTTTA
>JAUNVD010000010.1:1037-50062 GCA_030537855.1 Tissierellia bacterium
ATTTTAGTTCGATTTCATTTAAAGACAGATTTTATCAATATAAAATCTGTTTTATTCCGTTATCTTATAATGAGGTGGTATTGTGATCATAAATATTACAAATGCTAGAAAAGAACTTTACCATTTGGTAGAAGAAGTTAATAAAAATCAAGAGGTCATTACAATTACCAATGCAAAGGGAAGTAATGCTGTTCTTATGTCTGAGGAGAATTGGAAAGCAATTCAAGAGTCTTTGTATATAAATTCTGTTCCAGGGTATGCTGAGTCTCTTTTAGAGCTAGCAAATTTACCGAAGGATCAATTTTTAACGGAAGATGAGGTAACTTTATAATTTATGAAAATTTATTACTCGAAAGAGGCAAAGAAAGATTTAAATCGCTTAAGAGAAGTGAATCTTGATACTCAAGTAAAGGCTTTACTTCAACTGTTGAAGGAGAATCCTTTTCAAAATCCTCCAAGGTATGAATCTCTAGTAGGAGATTTTAAAGGATTGTACTCGCGAAAAATTAATTTTAGACATCGATTGGTCTACATGGTTTCAGAAAAGGAAGGAAAAGTTTATATTTTAAGAATGTGGAATCATCGTGTTTAGCTCTTTTTATATCATGTTGATTCTAAAAATTAGGGAATTGAGAATGAGGTAGCTATGGCGAATATTGAACTTAAAAATATTAATAAAAAGTATGAAGGGAATCAGGAACTTACAGTTAAAAATTTTAACCTTAATATACATGATGGAGAATTTATAGTCTTTGTTGGTCCTTCTGGTTGTGGAAAATCCACGACATTACGAATGATTGCTGGATTAGAAGAAATTACTTCAGGGGACCTTTACATCAATGGAGAACATATGAATCACATTCATCCCAAAGATAGAGGGGTTGCCATGGTTTTTCAAAGTTATGCGTTATTTCCCTTCTTAACAGTGTATGACAATATTGGATTTGGGCTGAAAATTCGAGGTATTGATAAAAAGGAAAGGGACGAAAGGATCCAAAAAGCAGCAGAACTTTTAGGGTTAACAGATTTTTTAACAAAAAAACCTGCAGAATTATCTGGTGGTCAAAAACAACGGGTGGCTCTTGGAAGAGCAATTGTAAATAAGGCTTCTATCTTTTTAATGGACGAGCCTTTATCCAACTTAGATGCTAAACTACGGGTTCAAATGAGAGAAGAAATTGTAAGACTTCATAAGACTTTAGGCGCAACGACGATTTATGTCACTCATGACCAGGTAGAGGCTATGACCATGGCCAATCGTATCGTCATCCTTGACGATGGAATTATCCAACAAATCGGTACACCAGAAGATGTTTACAATTCTCCTAATAATTTATTTGTTGCAGGATTTATAGGATCTCCTCCTATGAACTTTGTAAATGTTAAAGTGGAAGGAGAGTCATTACAATTAAAAGACGGACAGGCCCTTGCCCAACATCCTAAGTATAAGGCTTACTCAGGAAAGTCTGTTGTAGCTGGAATTCGACCAGAGTCTATTCAAGTGGGAGAAGAAGGAATACCAGTTACTGCTGATTTAGTTGAACTTTTAGGAGCAGATTATAACATTCACACAGAGTTACTAGGTGAAAAAATCATTGTTCAACGGAAAGCGGCAAGAAGAGAATATCAAGATGGGGAAACATTATATTTACAAGTTGCCCCCCAAAGATTATATCTCTTTGATGAAAATACAGGAGAGCGTTTAAGTGATGTGGTTGATCTATGAAAAATAAATTAAAATTTAAAGATTTCTTACTTTATCTTTGTTTACCTTTATTGCCACTTATCGTATTTTGGTTTATACCATTATTGGTTTCTTTTTATATTTCCTTGACCAATTGGGATTATATTTCTCCTTCTTATGAAATGGTAGGATTAACGAATTATTCTTACTTATTACAGGATAGCTCTTTTCATAATGCTTTAAAAAACACTTTGGTCTTTGGAGCAGGGACAGTGATTCCTACTTTGATACTAGGGTTTTTAA
The DNA here is from genome assembly GCA_030537855.1 of Tissierellia bacterium. Lineage (GTDB taxonomy): Bacteria > Bacillota > Clostridia > Tissierellales > Peptoniphilaceae > JAUNVD01. The sequence continues at coordinate 3,025 of JAUNVD010000010.1, forward strand.
TGGCAATGTTACTCCATAAGAAGATGAAGCATAAGGCTATATATCAAGCTTTTTTATTTTCACCATGGATTACCCCAATGGTGGCTATGTCCATTGTATGGAGCTGGATGTATCGAGGGGATGGTTTGATTAACGTTCTCCTTGGAAAATTTGGAATTTCATCAATTCCATGGCTCACAAGTTCAAAATATGCTTTGACTGCTGTGATTATTGTGACCATCTGGAAAAATGCTGGGTGGGCTATGATTTTTTATGCTGATGCCCTTAGTAAAATTCCAGAAAGTCTTTTAGAAGTAGGTTATTTAGAAGGAGCAAGTTGGGGTCAAAGGGTGCGAAAGATTATTCTACCTATGGTATCTAAAACCACCTTTTTTCTAACAATTGTTACTTTAATTAATTCCATCCAGGCTTATGACCAAATTTCTGTCTTGACCCAAGGAGGCCCTGCTGGTGCTAGTAGGACATTATTATATCTTTATTACCAGCTGGCTTTTGAGCAATTTAATATGGGTAAGGCCACAGCATTATCTATGTTAATCGTTGTTCTAACAGCAATATTGGCTTTAATTATGAATGTGATAAGGCAAAGGAGTTGGGTGTAATATGGAATATATTGAAGAACGCTCTTTAGAAGGTGTGAAGAAAAGTAAAAGCCATAAAAAAGTAAAAGGGTTTATTCGTTGGATTGCTTTGGTAGTGGTAAGCTTTATCATGGTGTATCCTTTGATTTGGATGTTTTCAAATTCTTTTAAAACAGCTGCATCTATTTTAAGAAATCCTATAAGTCTATTGCCAGATGTTATGAACCTATCAAATTTTTCTATGGCTTTGGAAATGGCTCCTTTTGACTTATATGTTTTTAATAGTATATTTACTGCGTCAATTATTGTTATTGTCCAGTTATTTCTAAGTTGTTTACTTGCTTACGGAATGTCTTTTTATGATTTTCCTGGGAAAAAAATCCTATTTGGTGGAATTATTATGACCTATATGTTGCCACCAGCAGCTACTTATGTTCCATCCTATGTAATCTTGGCAAAATTACATTTATTAGATTCTTTAGCAGGTATTATTGTTTCAAATTTAGCAAATGTGTTTACAATATTTTTGTTAATTCAAACCTTCCGTTCAGTGCCGAAAGAATTAGTAGAGGCAGCTAGAATAGAAGGCTCTACAGATAGACAAATATTATTGAAAGTAGTCATTCCTTTTACAAAGTCTACACTATTTACCGTTACTCTTATAAATTTTGTTGCAATGTATAATAATTATATGTGGCCATCTCTTATTACGACAAGTAAAAGCAAGATGCTTATTTCTGTGGGATTAAATACTTTCTTTACATCCCAAGGAAATTTTACACAAAATTTACCAGGGCTTATGGCGGCAAATAGTATTGCAGTGATTCCTTTATTAGTTTTATTTATTGTACTACAAAAGTGGTTTATCAAAGGAATCTCTGATAGTGGAATCAAGGGATGATAAGAACCTAAAGGGAGGTAATTATGAGAAAATACAGTAGGTATTTTATCTTTGCATTTTTAATTTTCGGGATCTTACTTACAAGTGGTTGTTCCCAAAGTGCAAAAGAATCGTTGGAAGAAAACAGTGAAAATCAAGGAGAGAAGAGCACTGCAAGTTCAGGAGAGGTTATTGAAATTGAATATTGGTACGGACTAGGTTCTATTGCTGGACAGACCATGGAAGAATTTATAGAGGATTTTAATAATTCTCAAGATAAAGTCCATGTCACTGGAGTACAACAAGCTAGTTATGATGAAACTTTCCAAAAAGTTCAAGCGGCTATTGCAGCAAATAAGCCTCCAGCAGTATTTATTGCAGATAAAGATATGCAAGAAATGGCTAGAAGAGAAATTACAGCACCTCTTGATGATCTTATGGATGAAAGAACACCGAAAGATGACTATCTAGATGTATTTATTGAACCTGCGGAAATCAATGATAAAGTCTATGCTATTCCAGCATTTGGTACAACACAAGTTATTTATTATCGAAAAGATTTATTAGAAAAAGCAGAGATTGATCCAGAAGAAATGTATGCTTCTTGGGAAAACATCTTTAAATATTCAAAAGAAATTCAAGAAAAAGAAATTGCACCTTATGGCCATTTGATTATGTGGGGACCTGATAATCTTGTGGACATTGCTAGAAGTAATGGAGGCCAAATTCTTTCCGATGATGGAACAAAGGTGACGATTAATACACCGGAATGGGTGGACTCATGGGAATTTGTTCGTAAACAAGTCTTCGAAGATAAAACAACAAAAATGGAATCTGGAGGACAAGGTTGGGAATACTGGTATCGTACAATAGATAATGTATTAAACGGTACTGCTGTAAGTTATACTGGTTCTTCAGGAGATAAGGGAGACCTAGACTTTGACATTTTAGATTCTGCTGTTCAGCCAGGATATGGAGGAAATCCAGGGAAGCCTGCAGCTTCTGCTCTTTACTTTACCATTCCAGCTTCTGCATCAGAAGAACAACAAAAAGCAGCTTTTGAGTGGATTGCTTATTTTACCAGTCCAGAAAATTCTGCTAAATGGGCAGAAAAAATTGGATATATACCTGTTAGAAAGTCTTCTATGGAAGTAGACAGTTACAAAGCATATGTGGAAGAACATCCCTATGCAGTAATTCCTTATCAACAAGCATTAACAGCATTGCCAAACTTTGATGATATTACCAATGGTAAAATTTACGACGAAATCAGAAAGGCTGCAGATAAAGTTGAATTGGAAAATATTCCTGCAAAAGAAGCGTTAGACGCTGCCCAAGAGCAAGGACAAAAGGCATTAGATGAATATTTAAAGAGTCAGTGATTGAAAAGAAGAGACTTCGGTTTCTTCTTTTTTTCTTTTTTTTAAAAACCTATAATTTTCTATGACTAAATTATGATAAAATAAAATATATAATCAATAATCATAACGATAAAGAGAGGGCGATATGAAAAAATTAAAAATTGATCAAACATTTTTTCAAGTATTCCCTGAATGCCAACTAGGAATTTTATCAGTAAGTCATATAGACAATAAAAGAAATTTAGAACTATCAGTTGAAATGATAGAGAGATCCAGGCAAATAGGGGAAAAATTCATAAGTAATAAGGAGTTTGGAACAAATTCTCTAGTTTTACAATGGAAAAGAGCACAGGAACGATTCCCAGGAGATGAAAGTGCAAAAGTTGGATTAGAAATACTTTTAGAAAAAATTCATAAAGGAGAAACGATTCCTTCTGTGAATCCTTTGGTAAATATTATCCATAGCATTGCTGTAGAATATGGGGTGAATGTTTGGGGCGTGGATTCCCAAAGTATTGTTGGAAATCTTACCCTAGTACGTTCTGAAGGTAATGAGTTATTTGTTGATCAAGAAGGTAAAGAAGAGTATCCAGAAATTGCTGAATTTATATATAAAGATGACCTTGGTGCCATTACCAGATCTTGGAATTGGAAACAAGGGTGTCGAAGTCTTATTTCAGAAAACACGAAAAATGCAAATATTATTCTTGAACAATTAGACCGAAAAGGAGATTTGGATACAGCTATACGTGAAATGACTTTCCGTATCCAACAACTTTTAGGAGGATATATACGAATCAAGCACCTAGACTATCAACATACTTGGTGTTCTCTGGGGGTTAATGGATGAAGAAGAAAAGTGGGTTAAGAAAAGTTTTAAAATTTTTATTAACCTTAATTATTATTGGATGTGTATTATTTGCTGGACTATTAGCTTATTTAACAGCAACAGAATATAAACCAGAAGCTGTGGAAGATATACCTTTGAAGCAAGGGCAAAGTATACCAGTAAAAGACGAAATCACTTTAGTATCTTGGAATTTAGGTTATGGGGGCTTAGATGAGGATACAGATTTTTTTATGGATGGTGGAAAAATGGTTATGGCCAGATCTGCCAAAGCAGTGGCCAATAGCTTGGAAGGAATAGGAAATATATCGGAACAATTAAAAGGTGACTTTTATCTTTACCAAGAGGTGGATAGACCATCAAGAAGGTCCTATCATATGGACCAAGTAAGATATTTGGAAAAACGATTAGAATATCCAGGACAATTTGCTAGGAACTTTCATGTGAAATTTATTCCCTATCCATGGCCACCAATGGGACAAGTGGAAAGTGGTATCCTGACACAATCTGTATACCAACCAACTTCTTCCCAAAGAATTAGTTTACCTGTTCCTTTTACCTACCCTGTTAGATTAGCAAATTTAAAACGTTGTTTATTGGTAAATAGATATCCTGTAATTGGTGAAAAAGAATTGGTTTTAATAAACTTACACTTAGATGCCTACGATGACGGAGAGGGAAAAAGGGAGCAGTCCAAAGTATTGATGGACCTTATGAAAGAAGAGTATGAAAAAGGAAATTTCGTCATTGCTGGAGGAGATTGGAATCAAAGTTTCCAAGAAGGAACTCTTAAATATCCTAGAGCACCAGAAGGTATGTGGAATCCGGGAGAGCTGTTAAGAGACGAAGTTCCCAGTAACTGGACCTTTGCTTATGATGATTCTCACCCAACTTCAAGGTTAAATAATAAGCCATATGAAAAGGGAAGTGAAGATACTTGGTACTATGTAATTGATGGATATCTTGTTAGTCCCAATGTTGAAGTAAAAGAAGTAAAGACTATTCCATTGGATTTTAAATATACAGATCACGAACCTGTGGTCTTAAAAGCAAAGTTAATAAAATAAAACTTGCCGTTACGTTTTAGTAACGGCAAGTTTTATTTTTCAATATCAACTAAACCAGAAGCATTCGATACATCTAGGGTAAATAAGATTCCTGTCCCTGGTTGTTCTATGTCAATTTCCTTCTTTATTCCTGCTAAAATTTCTTCTGTTTTATTTTTTTGAATAAGGATTAACACAATTTCCTTTTCTGGTTCAATGTTAAAGTTAAAGAAGGAAGTTTTTTCGTGAACGCCACTTCCTCTTGCATGGATGATGGTAGCTCCTTTTGCTCCCGCATTTTGAGCAGCATCAACCACAATGGTTCCCTTATGATTATCCACAATGGCAAAGATAGCTTGATATTCCATTGGTTTTCCACTCCTTTCTCCAGGACTGTCCATAATTTGACTGGTTCCATAGCATTGATTAATCGGTGAGGAGAAACAAATTCCTTTCCCTGGTTTTTGAAATGAAAAGGTATCTGTCAAATGTTTATGAAGGGTGATTTCCGTTTCTTGGGAAACCACCATAAGTAATACCTCTTTACGAACTTCATTGATTTCAAGAAAATGGAGAATAGAATCACGTACTGTTCCCATTCCATAAAAAATTGTTCCCCCGGTAACTCCATGTTTTTTTGCTTCCTTTAAAACCGTGGAAGCTTTTCCTCGATCGACGATAACAAAGAATAAAGAAGTGTTATATGGATGAATCATGGATACCCTCCTTTTGACTTTTCTTTTCATAAATATATCCTACAAGCATAATCATTATAATAGGAGTCATAGCTACAGTGGCAATAATTCCAAAACCGTCGTTTAATACATTGGCATGGGGTAGTGTTTCAGCAACTCCTTGGGCTAATGCTAGTATAAATGTTGCTGTCATAGGCCCAGATGCTACTCCTCCAGAGTCAAAGGCAATTCCCACAAAAAGGTCAGGGACTTTTCGACTTAATACTAAGGCGAAGATAAACCCTGGAACTAAAATCATCCAAAGTTTTAAAGGTTCTATTAGAATTCGAATCATAGATAGGGAAACGGCAAAGGCTACTCCAATACTAAGAGCAGCTAAAATCAGTTTTCTAGGAATAGAACCTGAGGTCACTTCTTCCACTTGATTAGACAATACATATACTGCAGGCTCTGCTAAAACTACTACCATACCTAAGATAAACCCTAAGACAGGTAATAAGATATTTTTCGAGTCCATAGTTGCTAATTGTTGTCCCATAATCCGTGCTAAGTCCATAAATCCTGCATGGACTCCTACTAAAAATAAAACCAAACCTAGAAAGGTATAGAGCATACCTGCAAGGATAGGCCGTAAATTTCTTTTATGGAGTTTAAATCTTAGATGATTCATAACTAAAAAAACCATAAATATTGGAAAAAGTGCAGTAAGTGCTTCTTTCCCCATATTTCCAAAGGCCTGAAGAAAAGGGGCTAGGATCCCACCTTCTGGTTGAAATACTTCTTCTGGTCCATGGATTTCCTTTACTCCTAAAACAACATTTAAAATCATAATAGCTATAATAGGGCCACATGATGCAAATCCAACAAGACCAAAACTATCTTTTTCTCCTGCAGCATGGCCTTTTAACATAGATACCCCTAATCCCATAGCAAGAATAAAAGGTGTGGTCATGGCTCCAGTTGTAGCGCCAGAAGCATCAAAGGCGATGGAGTGAAAGGGTTCAGCTACAAAGATAAGCCCAACAAGAATACAACCGTAAATAATGATAAAGGATTTACTAATAGAAATACTATAAAGTATTCGTAAGAATCCATAAGCCATAATAAGGCCTACTCCAAGAGATACAACAATAACAATGACTGCTGGAGAGATCATTTGATTCATAGCCAAGGACACTTGATCGGCAAGTATAAGTAAATCTGGTTCAGCAACAGATACTAAAAATCCAAGTCCAAATCCTGCAAAAAATACTGTATAAGGTGAGTTACTGTTGGCGATTTCCCTTCCCATAAGGCCACCTATTTGAGATACTCCAAGTTCAGTTCCCAATAAAAAAATACCAAGACCGATAATAATTAGAAAAGCTCCAATAAAAAATCTTATAAATAATTCTCTTTCCACAGACAAAAAAGCAAGAGTCATAATAAAAACCAATCCGGTAATGGGGAGAACAGATGCAGATACCTCCTTAAACTTCTTAAAAAGTATATTCAATACATTCATCCTCTCTTATAGATTGCCAACTTATTATACCATAGAATCTTTAAAATAAGTGTGGGGAAAGCTTTTAAAAAATAAATAACACTTTATTATGGTAAATTCCATGTTTTATCCTTATCTCCGTGGTACAATAGAGACGGAAAGGGGTTGTTTATGAGGAATTTTATTATTTTTCTACTGGTTTTTATCCTTTTATTTGGAGGAATTTTTTTATATATTGGTAATGCTATTGCTGATAAAGTGGCGATGCCTTTTACTAGATTGGACATCAAAGAAAACACGGATAAAATCCTGGCAATGGCAGGATTTGATGAAAAAGATTTTTTAAGTAAGTATAAAAGACAAACCTTAACAATGCCTTTGGAAAAGGGAGATTTACCAATTGAGTTTTTCCCTAGTAAAAATCCAAGGGGAACGATACTCTTAGTCCACCCTATAGGGTTTGATGCAAGACTTTCCTATTTATTAGTCCCTTCTTTTTTAGAAATAGGATTACAGGTGATATCCTATGATCAAAGAGGGGCGGGAAGTAATCCAGAAGATTATTATACTCTTGGGAAAAAAGAAAGTGAAGAACTTGTACAAGTACTTGATTTTGTAAAAGATTATCTAAATGGTCAGCCTCTTTATGTATGGGGAGTAAGTACAGGAGCTACTACTATTTGTCTAGGGTTACAGGATAGTCTTGGGGAACAGGTTTCAGGAATTATTTTAGATTCCCCTTGGTATGACGGCAAAGAGGTAATAAAGGAAGTTCTACACAAAGAAGGTCCCCCTATTCCTGAAAGCCTTTTATTAAAGGCAGGTTCCCTGGTCAGTAAAAAGAAATATGGTTTTTCTTATGATGATTTAGATATTAGTGATGGGACAAAGAAATATTATGGACGTGTTTTATTTTTTGCATCTAAGAAAGATGAAATTATACCTTATTCCCAATTAGAATATATTTATCAAAGTTTTCCTGGGAAGGATGTAAAACTGGTAACAGTAGAAGATTCCCAACATGGGCAAATTCTTATAGATCATCCTTTGTCATATGGTAAAGAAATTGGTCTTTTTACCTTTGGGGATCAACTTTCAAAGGCAAAATCTTTTGTTGATGCTACCCTTGGAGATGGTGTTTCTGAGAAATTGGAGAAACATTTGGATACTGGTATTAAAGATATTGAAAATTATATGAAAGAAGAAGGCTTAGATTTGGAAAAGATTTTAGAAAGGATTGGAGATAAATAGGAAAAAATTAATAGATGATAGTAAAACACTCTACTTATTAGATTAGTTTCATACTCTGAGGGTATAAAATGGATAGGTAAATAAATGGATTCAAATTAGGAGGAATCAATATGAACGAAGAAAAAAACTTCTACAATGATTGGAAGAAAATGCAGGAAGATTTTATGAAATTATGGTTTCCATGGTCACCAAGTAAGGGAAAAAGTGGAAGTCAAGAATCCATGTTATCTTTTCCTAGTAGCCAGAACTTTATGAATTCGATGATGGAAATGTGGAAAAATATTATGAAAAATCCAACAGCAGATGGTATTACTTCAGATTTTTTCCAAGATTCTACTACAAACTTTTACTCTTTAATGTTAAATTCTTGGATGCCTTTTAAACAACCAAGTGGATTTTTCTCAAAGGATAATATTGGAATGAAAGGATTTCAGGAAATGATGTCTCTTTGGAATAAGAGTTTAGAAGGGGTAGATTTTTTCTCCCAATTACCACCTCTTGGTCCAGGAAGAGAAATGATAGAAAAGCAAAAACAAATGATGGAATCTTTCGAAACCTATCGAGAACTATGGATGAAAGGTATGTATTTAATTCAAAACTTTGGAATAAAATCAGGTCAAAGAATATATCAAGAATATGTAAAAGCCTTACAAGAAGGAAGACAATTTTATTCCTTTGAAGCCTTTTATGATTTTTGGATGGAAGAAACTAGAAGAGAATACGAGCTTTTAATGAAAGAGAAAGACTTCCAAGAACTTATGAAAGAAATTACAGATGCTATGGCTATTTGGAAAGAACATAGTGATGATTATATGGAAGATGTTTTAGCTTTTTATCCAATTCCAACGATGAAGGCTTTTGATAGTTTAAGTAAGTCTGTATATGATTTAAAATCTCTGTATCGAGATGAGCAACAAAAGAAAATCGATGAATTAGAAGAACGTATTAAAAAACTAGAAGGCAAGTTGAAATAAAGGAGCGTTGGACAATGAAAACATTGGTACCTAAATTAGAACGAGAACAGCATTATTCTTGTGCGGACCAAATGGAAGTTGTCTTTTCTATGGATAAAGCCAAACTTTATCATTTTAAGGGAGGAGAAAGTAATGGGAAACCAGTACTATTACTTTATGCTCTTATAAATAAACCTTATATTATGGATTTTGATAAAGAGATGTCTTTTGTTCGAGGTCTTATGGAACAAGGACTGGATGTATATCTTATGGATTGGGGCGAGCCTAGTCGAGATGAACGTTATTTGACTTTGGACAATTATATTGAATGGTATCTTCATGGTGCCATAAAAACAATCAAAGAAAGACATCAGCTAGAAAAGATTCCACTCATTATGTTATGTCAAGGTGGAGTCCTTGGATGTATTTATACTTCTCTTCATCCAGAAGATATTTCTTCTATTGTTCCCATTGCTACACCTGTTGATTTTTCAGGAATGGCCCATTCCATTTTTAATGTGGCAACAGAAGTAAAAGGTGATGCATTTATTGATGCCTATGGCTTAGTACCACCTTCCATGTTAAATAGTGGATTATTATTTGCAAAGCCATTTGAGGCATACATTGATCGGTATACTGAACTATTTGAAAATCGTAAGAAAAAAGATTTTGTTTTTGGATTTATGAAAATGGAAAGGTGGAATTTTGATTCACCAACACAAGCAAGTAATGCCTTACTTCAATGGTTAAATGACGTATGGAAAGAAAATAAACTTTTAAAAGGAACCCTAAATATTGGTGGTCGAAAAGTGGATTTAAAAAACATAAAGGTACCGACGTTTATCATCTTAGGTACCAAGGATGACTTTGCTCCCTTGGAAGCAACCTCTCCTTTAAAAGATGTTATTGGCTCAAAGGTCATTGACCAAAAAGAATATCCAGAAGATCACCTTGGTCTTGTTGCAAGTACTCGAGCAAAAAATGAAATTGCAAAAGATATTGCACAGTGGTTGAAAAAAGTAGAGAAGTAATTCTAGAGGAGGAGTTTATTGACAGGAATCGGAAATCTTTTATGGATTATTTTTGGAGGATGGATTCAAGCACTTACTTGGTTTCTTATTGGATGTTTATGGTCCATCACCATTATTGGCCTTCCTATTGGACGGCAATGCTTTAAATTTGCAAGGTTAACACTTTTCCCATTTGGCAAGAATATAGAATATGGAAATGGTTTAGGAAGCTTATTCCTTAATATTTTATGGTTACTTTTTGGTGGATTTCCTATTGCTCTAGAAGCTGCTTTTATAGGAATCGCTCAATGTGTGACGATTATAGGAATTCCTTTTGGGTTACAATCTTTTAAATTAGCAGCATTAGCTATTATGCCATTTGGTGCAAAAGTGAGAAAAGTATAAAAAAGAGGCGTTGCATTTTGCAACGCCTTTACGATATCCTATTGGATACTATTTTTTGCTTCTTCGTATTCTTTTAAAATATTTTCAATAATATCTTTTACTGGTTCTATTTTTGTTAAATATTCTAAACCTTCTCCTGCCATAACAGAACCCCACTCCACATCTCCTTCTCTTGCAGCTCTTGGGCCTGCTCCTGCAGCATATTTTTCAAATTCTTCTGACGAAGCTCCTTTTCGCTCTAATTCTAATAGTTTATCCGTTAATTTATTTTTTATAACACGAACAGGATGTCCAGATCCATATCCAGTAACTACAGAGTCAGAATCCTTTGATTCTAAAAGTAATTTTTTATAATTATCATGGATGGGTGTTTCTTCTCCAACTAATAAACGGGTACCTAATTGGACTCCACCTGCTCCTAATATTTCAGCAGCTAAAACCTGTTTTCCGATATATATTCCACCAGCGGAAATGACTGGGATATCCACGGAATTTACAATGGCTGGTAGGGCTGCCATGGTATTTAAGGCACCAATATGTCCTCCGGCTTCTGCCCCTTCAAATACACAAGCTATGGCCCCTAAATCTTGAACCTTTTTTGCCATTTTAATATTCCCTACAACAGGGATAACCTTTAAACCTGCATCCAACCACTTTTCAAAATATGGGGCAGGATTTCCAGCTCCACAGGTAATTATTTTTACACCTTCCTCGATCACAACATCAATGATTTCTTCTATTTGGGGATGCATAAGAACCAAGTTTACACTAAAAGGTTTATCAGTAAGGTCTTTCATTTTACGAATTTCTTCCCGAACCTCATCTGGGGAAAACCCTCCAGTTGCTACTTGACCTAAACCACCTGCATTAGATACTGCAGCTGCTAACTCGCTTTTACTTGTATTTGCCATTCCACCTTGGATAATCGGATATTTTATACCTAATAGTTCATTAATCTTCATCATTCTTTCTTCACTCCTTGTTTCTTTCATTTCTCCTTAGTGATTCTTTCTGTTTTTACCCTGAATGAAATTAATTTAAACAAGAAGTGAAGAATTAGTGATTCTTTAGGTATTCCATTGCAAATGTAGCATGGAGAGCTGCTCCAAGTTTAAAAACAGATTCATCGAGAACCATATTTGGATTATGAAGAGGATATTGTTCTGAATTTCCAGCTCCTAACCAAAGCATCATACCTGGAACTTGTTTTGTCACATATCCAAAATCTTCAGCTCCTCCAATAGGACCTGTTTCCACTAAATTACCTTTACCAGTTACTTCTTCTAAATAGGGTATCATTTCCTCAATTAAATCACCATCACAATAGGTAGAAGGGGTAAGTAAATGGTTGATTGTATATTCACCACGCCACATTTTAACACAATGGTCCACAATTTCTTCTACTCTAGGAGCAAGATGATCTCTAGAAGGAATATCTAAGGATCTCATACCAGCAGATAACCTAGCTGTATCTGGAATAATATTAACTGCTGTTCCTCCTTCAATAACTCCCACTACAAAAGAGAGATTGGCACTTGGGTCAACTTCTCTTCCAGGTAAAATATTAAGGGCTTGGTAAATTTGGTTTGCAATAACATTAGGGTCAATACAAACTTGTGGCATAGAGGAGTGACCTCCTTTACCTTTAATATTAATTTCCCAAGAATCCATAGAAGCTGTCATAACTCCTTTTGTATACTGTACCGTTCCTGAATCTAATTGGGAATTGACATGAATGGCAAAGGCTGCATCTACCTTGGGATTTTCTAATAAACCGTCATCTATCATAAGTTGAGACCCATAACCTAACTCTTCCCCAATTTGAAACATGAGCTTTACTGTTCCTTTTAGTTCATCTTCCCGTTCTTTTAAAATTTTTGCAGCGCCTAAAAGCATGGCTCCATGAGCATCGTGACCACAAGCATGCATACATCCATTTTTAGAAGCATAGGGTAGTCCTGTTTTTTCTTCCATTGGAAGAGCGTCTATGTCACCACGTAAAAGTACAACCGGTTCACCTGACCCGATGGTGGCTAAAATACCAGTAGCTTCTTCAGCCCTTGGAGATCCTAATTTTTCAAACTTATCAGAAATTTCTTTTGTGATTTTACCACAATCACGATACTGAATTCCCATTTTATCTAATTGTTCTTTAATGTACTTTGAAGTTTTTGGTAAATAAAACCCCACTTCTGGATTTTTATGGATATCTCTACGAAATCCAATAATATCTTCTTCATATTTTTTTGCTAATTCTAAATTTTTTTTCATATTGTACCTTCCTTTTCTAGCCTACTTTTAGAAAGGACTCCCCTTTCAAAATTATTGTATTATACATATACCCTTTTTTAATTTTTATAATGATATGGAAAAAGGATACTCTATTGGTTGAAAATCATTTTCCAGGGTAATAATGTCTGAGAATGTGATATTTACTATAGAAGAACCTGTGGATAATTTTTAAAATATACTTGAATTCTTTTAAAAATCAGTGTATAATATAATAAGGTCAAAGAAGGTCAGAAACTTTTTTGACACCCTAAACCGACAGAAAGGGGAATGAAATGGAATATAAAGATTATTATAAAGTATTAGGGGTAGATAAGAATGCTTCTGAAAAGGAGATTAAGTCTGCCTATCGTAAATTAGCAAAAAAATATCATCCAGATTTAAATCCTGGGAACGAGAAATTTCAAGAGAAATTTAAAGAGGTAAATGAAGCTTATGAAGTATTAAGTGACCCTGAAAAGAAACAAAAATATGATACCTTTGGTTCTAATTATGATTTCTCACAAGGATATAATTTTGATCCTAACCAATATGGATATTCCTATACATCTACTGGTGGAAGTGGAGATTTCTCTGATTTTTTCGAAATGTTTTTTGGCGGGTCTGGGACTCGAACAGGAGATCGGAGAGGCTTTAATGTCAGTGACCTTTTCTCAGATTTAGGGGGAAGGAGCCGTAGCAAAAAGAAACAAAGGGAAGATATTTATAAAACGGATCTTTCGATTTCCATTAAGGATGCTTATGAAGGGATAACTAGAAATGTTTCTTTACAATTAGATGGGACTCCCATTGACATTCCTGTAAAGATACCTGCTGGAATCACTTCAGGGAAAAAGATTCGTGTGAATGGCAAGAAGTTTGGAATCCCAGGAAATATTCTTTTTACCATTCATATTATGAATGGAGCTAATATTACATTAGAAGGTTTAAATTTAATAAAAACTGTTGATATCTATCCTTGGCAAGCTGCTCTTGGAGATCAAGTAATGGTAAGTACTCCTTCAGGGAGAATAAAGATGAAGGTTCCAAAAGAAATTAGAGGTGGAACAAAATTACGTGTTGCCAAGAAAGGTTTTAAGGATATGAAGGGTAAAATCGGAGACCTCTATGTTATTTTCAATATTGTGGTTCCTAAAAACTTAAGTGAAAAAGAAATAGATTTGTATAAAGAATTAGAAAAATTACATGATGTGAAAAATTAATAGGGCGTAGGAAAGGCGTGGATACTATGAATTTAGAAAAATTTACTCAAAAATCATTGGAAGCCATACAAAATGCCCAAAATACGGCAATGAACTATGGCAATCCCCAAGTGGATGAAATACATTTACACAAGAGTTTGTTGGAAGATGCGAATGGTCTTATTCCAAGGATTCTTTCTTATATGAATGTGTCTGTGGATTTGATCTTGTCAGATGTTCTTCGTGTTATTGAAAAGATGCCAAAACAAAAAGGTGGAAGTACTTACCCATCTTCTGATTTTACGAAAATTTTAGAAAATGCAAAAAAGAATGCGGAAAAGTTTGAAGATGATTATGTAAGTGTTGAGCATATTTATATGGCTCTTTTAGAAAGTAGAGGGACGAAGTCTCAAGAAATCTTCCGAAAACATCATATGAGAATAGACCAATTTTTAGATGCTTTGAAAAAGATTCGTGGGAACCAACATGTAACTACAGACAATCCAGAAGGAACATATGAGGCATTAGAGAAATATGGTCGAGATCTTACAGAAGAAGCTCGTAAGGGTAAAATGGACCCTGTAATAGGTAGAGATGATGAAATACGTAATGTGATTCGAATTTTAAGTCGACGTACAAAAAATAATCCAGTTCTTATTGGGGAACCAGGAGTTGGTAAAACAGCTATTGTGGAAGGATTGGCTCAAAGAATTGTAAATGGAGATGTTCCTGAAGGCTTGAAAGATAAAACTGTTTATAGTTTGGATATGGGAGCTTTAATTGCAGGAGCTAAGTATCGCGGGGAGTTTGAAGAGAGATTAAAAGCAGTTCTTCATGAAATAGTTTCATCTGACGGTGAAATTCTTATGTTTATCGATGAAATTCATAATATTGTCGGGGCAGGGAAATCAGAAGGAGCTATGGATGCAGGAAATCTTTTAAAACCTTTATTAGCTCGTGGTGAACTCCATACTATTGGAGCAACAACTTTAGATGAGTATCGAAAATATATAGAAAAAGATCCAGCTTTGGAAAGAAGATTTCAAAAAGTAGTAATTCAAGAGCCAACGGTGGAAGATACCATTTCTATTTTACGTGGATTAAAGGAAAAGTATGAAATCTATCATGGTATTCGTATTTCTGATGGAGCTGTGATTTCCGCTTCAACATTATCTGATCGTTATATTTCAGATCGGTTTTTACCAGATAAGGCCATTGATTTAATGGACGAGGCTTGTGCTATGGTTCGAACAGAAATTGAATCTATGCCAACGGAAATTGATGAAGTTCGTCGAAGAATCTTACAATTGGAAATTGAACGGGAAGCTTTAAAAAAAGAGACTGACAAAGCGTCTAAAGGACGTTTGGAAAAATTAGAGGAAGAACTTTCAGAAGAAAAATCTTCCTATGATGTTTTAAAAGCAAAATGGGAAAATGAAAAGAAATCTCTGGATAGTGAAAAGGAAATTAAGGAAAAAATCGATCAAGTACGTTATCAAATTGAAGATGCAGAAAGACGTTATGATTTAGAAACTTTAAGTAAGTTAAAATATGGAGAACTTCCTAAGCTAGAAGAAGAGTTGAAAGAAGCTCAAGAAAAATCTGGTGGAGAAGATTCTATGGTAAAGGAAGAAGTGACGGAAGAAGAAATTGCACAAGTTGTTTCAAAATGGACGGGAATCCCTGTGGCGAAATTAGCAGAAACTGAAAGGGATAAGTTACTTCATTTAGCAGATATTTTACATCAAAGGGTAATTGGTCAAGACGAAGCAGTTGATGCTGTTAGTGATGCTGTTCTTCGAGCAAGGGCTGGTATGAAAGCGGAAAATAAACCAATAGGTTCTTTTATTTTCTTGGGACCCACTGGTGTTGGTAAAACAGAAACGGCAAAGGCTTTGACTGAAAATCTTTTTGATGATGAAAGAAATATGATTCGTATAGATATGAGTGAGTACATGGAGAAACACTCTGTTTCTCGTCTTGTAGGTTCCCCTCCAGGATATGTAGGTTATGATGATGGGGGACAATTAACAGAAGCTGTACGAAGGCGACCTTATTCAGTTGTACTTTTTGATGAAATTGAAAAAGCTCATCCAGATGTATTTAATATTTTACTTCAAGTATTAGATGATGGACGACTTACAGATAATCAAGGGCGTACGGTAGACTTTAAGAATACAGTAATTATTATGACAAGTAATTTAGGATCCCAGGATTTATTAGAAGGGATTCAAGAGGATGGTTCCATTTCTATTGAGACGAAAGAGCATATTGATCAAGCTCTTAAGTTTGCTTTTCGTCCTGAATTCTTAAACCGTGTAGATGAAATTGTGTTATTCAAGCCTCTTTTAAGGAAAGAAATTCACAAGATCATCCAAGGGGCGTTAAAAGAAATTGAAGAAAAAGTAAAAGATCGAAATATTCATATTACTTGGGATGAAGGTGCTTTAGATTATATTTTAGATCAGTCTTATTCTTTACAATATGGTGCTAGACCAGTGAAAAGATTTATTCAAAAAGAAGTGGAAACAGAAATGAGTCGAATGATTATACGAGGAACTTTAACAGATGGTCATACTTTAGAAATTGACGGAAGTAAAGACGGATTGAGTTTTAAAATACTTTAAGAGGATTGAAATTCAATCCTCTTTTTTTGTTTATCAAAAAAATAAGAGGGTAAAATAAAGATGAGATCAATGAAATAAGATCTCTATTTAAGTATGTATAAAGTGATGATATTTAATTCTAAGTTTTAACAAGAAATAGAAAATCGTCACATTTTTTACTATTCTATGAAGAAAAGAATCTCTTTGAAATCGGTATGAAAAATTTTTGCAAAAGAACTATAAATTTTTATAAAAATTAACAAATAAAAATATTTTTCTAAAGTTGTCACCTTTATAAAACCCTATGAAATAGAGGAATGGAAAGGGATTGATAGTTTTTTGGCATATTGACTTATTATTTTTTAACATCTATAATATATTTAGATGTTATGGAAAACGGTTTATCAAGTTGTTTTCACTTGAGATTCTTTAACCAAAGTGAGTCTTTTTCCAACAGGTTAAAGACGAGTAATAAGGAGGAAATAATGAAGAAAGTTGTTATTGCAAGTGCGGCCAGAACTCCAGTAGGTTCTTTTGGCGGTGCATTTAAAAATGTACCGGCTCTTCAATTAGGTATCACAGCAGCTAAGGAAGCTATGAAAAGAGCTAAGGTAGCTCCAGATATGATTGATGAAGTTATTATTGGGAATGTTCTTCAAGCAGGATTAGGACAAAACATTGCTAGACAAGTAAGCTTAGGTTCAGATATTCCTGAATCAGTACCGGCAATGACCATTAATAAAGTTTGTGGTTCTGGATTACGTGCAGTTTCTCTTGCTGCTCAAATTATTAAGGCTGGAGATGCTGAGGTTGTATTAGCTGGTGGTACCGAGTCTATGTCAATGGCACCTTATTTAGTACCTGCTATGCGTTGGGGCGCAAGAATGGGAGACAATAAAGTTGTTGATGAAATGATTAAAGATGGACTATGGGATGCTTTTAATGACTATCATATGGGTGTTACTGCTGAGAATGTAGCAAAAAAATATGAGATTACAAGGGAAATGCAAGATGAACTTGCAGCTACCAGTCAAAATAGAGCGGAAAAAGCACGTGCAGAAGGAAAATTTGTAGATGAAATTGCACCTGTTGAAGTAAAAGGCAGAAAAGGTAAAGTTACAGTTGTGGACACTGACGAGTATATTCGTGAAGGTGTGACTGTAGAAGGTATTTCTGGTATGAAACCTGCATTTATTAAAGATGGTACTGTTACTGCAGCGAATGCTTCTGGTATTAATGACGGTGCTGCTATGCTTGTTGTAATGACAGAAGAAAAAGCTAAAGAACTTGGGGTTGAACCTATGGCGACGATTGTTTCTTATGCATCTGCTGGTGTAGATCCTCAAATCATGGGTACAGGACCGATTCCTTCTTCAAGAAAAGCTCTTGAAAAAGCTGGTTTATCTGTAAAAGACATAGATCTTATTGAGGCAAATGAAGCTTTTGCAGCTCAAGCAGGAGCAGTAGCAAAAGAATTAGAGTTTGATATGGATAAAGTAAATGTTAATGGTGGAGCCATTGCAATTGGTCACCCAATTGGAGCAAGTGGAGCTAGAATTTTAACAACCTTATTATTTGCTATGAAGGATAGAGATGCGAAGAAAGGTCTTGCAACTCTTTGTATTGGTGGCGGTATGGGTACTGCTTTAGTTGTTGAGAGATAAACTAACTAAGATAAATATTATAATTTGAAAGGAGCGATTGAATGGAGTATAAGTTTTTAATCAGAGAAGATAACGAAGGAATTGCGGTTGTAAAAATTAACAAGCCGAAAAGCTTAAATGCTTTAGATTCCGAAGTGGTGAAAGAATTACATGATTGTTTCACACAATTAGATTCTGATGAATCAGTAAAAGTAGTTATCTTAACAGGGGAAGGTAAATCCTTTGTTGCAGGGGCGGATATTGCAGAGATGAGCACCTTAAATGCAGAAGAAGGTGGAAATTTTGCAAAATTAGGAATGGATACTTTCCTATTAATTGAAAAGCTGTCAAAGCCTGTTATTGCTGCGATTAATGGGTTTGCACTAGGTGGAGGATGTGAAATTTCTCTATCTTGTGATATTCGTATCGCTTCTACAAAAGCCTTATTAGGTCAACCGGAAGTAGGTCTTGGAATTACTCCTGGATTTGGTGGAACCCAAAGACTTGCTAGGGCTATTGGTCCTGCAAAGGCAAAAGAATTAATATATACTGCTAGAAATATTAAGGCAGATGAAGCGTTAGAAATAGGTTTGGTAAATAAAGTAGTAGAACCAGAAGCTCTTATGGATGAAGCTATGGCTATGGCAAAATCCATTGCCAAAAATTCTACCTTAGCTGTTAAATATGCAAAGAAAGCAATCAATGCTGGATTACAAGCAGATATTGATACTGGTATGGAAATTGAAAAAGCTCAATTTGCCCTTTGCTTTGCAACGGAAGACCAAAAAGAAGGTATGAAAGCATTCCTTGAAAAGAGAAAGCCTGAATTTACAGGTAAATAATTAGGTTGTTCGTGAGAATCCATAGAATAAGCGAGAAATCGCATCATAAAAGAGGAGGAAATATTATATGAAAATTGGAGTTATTGGTTCCGGTACCATGGGATCAGGAATTGCTCAGGTATTAGCAGCAAAACATGAAGTTGTTATTCGTGATATTGCACCGGAACAGTTAGAAAAAGCAAAACAAACAATTGAAAAAGGTTTGGACAGAAATGTTTCTAAAGGTAGAATGACAGAAGAAGAAAAGGCTAAAATCTTAGGAAATATTACTACAACTGAAAAGTTGGAAGATGTAAAAGACTGTGATCTTGTAATAGAAGCAGCTACAGAAAATGCAAAAATTAAAAAGCAAATTTTTACAGACCTTTGCAATATTTGTGATGAAAAAACAGTATTGGCATCAAACACTTCCTCCTTGTCGATTACAGACATTGCAGCAGCAACTTGCCGTCCGGAAAAAGTGATAGGAATGCATTTCTTTAATCCAGTACCAGTTATGAAATTAGTTGAAGTAATTACTGGTATGTTAACAGCTGATGAAGTAAAGCAAATGATTATCGACTTAACGAAAGAAATTGGTAAAGTACCTGTAGAAGTAGAAGAAGCTCCTGGATTTGTAGTGAATAGAGTTTTGATTCCACTTGTAAATGAAGGAGTTGGAATTTATGCTGATGGCGTAGCTAGTGCCGAAGATATTGATACTGCAATGAAACTTGGTGCAAACCATCCTATGGGCCCTTTAGAGTTAGGAGACTTAATTGGTCTTGACGTATGTCTAGCCATTATGGATGTTCTTTACACTGAATATGGAGATCCAAAATATCGTGCTCATCCTCTTCTTAAGAAAATGGTAAGAGCAGGATTATTAGGAAGAAAAACAGGAAAGGGATTCTACGACTATAGTAAATAATTAAGGGAAAAGTTTTACGACAGGAAAGGGCTCCAGGAAGGAGCCTTTTTCCATTGGAGGATTTATGAAAGTTATAAAGAATTTTTTATTATTATTTATTTTTGGATTGTTAATTTATATGGTAATTTTATCAATGATGGGTGAAAACCCTTTTCAGGTCTTAGGTTTCTGATTTAATTATTTAAATATATTTTTAGGTCTTAAAGATATTTTTAATGAGGAATACAAGTTATGAGAATTATTTCTCTAAATACAAAATTCTAACTAAAATAAACCTATGTATTCTTAGGGACATCAATGTTAACATTTCAAAAGCTCAAGAAAATTATAAAATGATAAGGAAATATTTTCATTTAAAATATTAATCGTTTTTTAAATAACAATCTTATTTTTAGAAAAACCTTTCCTTAAAGCTTGAAGATTCATGAAATTATAGGTAAAATGTAACTATTGACAAGTAATCACGTTAGCTTGGAATATCCTTATATTAGGAAATGAGGTTCTAAATGAAAAAACATAGGTATCTGGAAGGGGTGGCTCAAATCACTCAAGTAGGATTAAATATGATTGTTCCTATTCTACTTTGTACCATTTTGGGAAATTGGTTAGACAAAAAAATAGGTGGAAAGGGTATTATCCTTATAATATTTATTTTACTTGGGGTTGGAGCTAGTTTTTATAATTTATTTCGTTTGGAGAAAAAACAGCGATGAGTGCTCCTTATATAAAGAATTATATTTGGCGGGGGATACTTATTAATTTTTTCGTAGGACTTCTTTTTTTATTATTTGTAAAGAACCCAAAACCCTATATATTAGGAATTCTCTTTGGCGGTAGTGTGTCAGTGCTTATGTTTATTGCTCTTTATCATTCTACGGTTAGGATGGTGGATAAGGAACCTGAAGCGGGAAAGCGCTATGCTATGATTCAATACCTGTTTCGAATGTGCATTTACGCTACTGTACTTGTCGTAGCCGCATTAGCGGATTATATTTCCCTTTATACGACGTTTATAGGCTTATTATCTGTAAAAATCGCCATACATACAGATAATATATGGAAATTATTTCAAGAGAGGAGGTAAGATATGGAACAGCATAGAGGGCTGGTTGTCCATTTAAAGGACAAGGACCTCTGGTTTCACGAAAGTGTAGTAAATTCTTGGGTCATTTTAATCGTGCTTAGTATTCTTTGTGTTATCATTTATAACAAAATTAAAAAAGCAGATCCTTTAGAAAAACCTACTGGTCTTTTACACATTGTAGAAATTCTGGTAGAAGCCATTGACGGATTAGTGATTCAGACAATGGGGAAACGAAATTTAAAGTTTGCACCTTATATGCTAAGTTTAGGAATGTTTTTAGCATGTGCAAATTTATGGGGGCTTTTAGGCTTTACCCCACCTACGTCAGATTATAATGTTACCTTAGCTTTGGCTTTGATAACTTTTGTAATGATTCACTTTTACAGTTTTAAAACAAAAGGTGCAGGAGGATATTTTAAACAATTTGCTGAGCCAATGTTTATTTTGACACCGATTAACATAATCGGAGAAATTGCAAATCCCATCTCTCTTAGTTTCCGTTTATTCGGTAATGTATTATCGGGAGCACTGATTATGTCTTTGGTTTATCAAGGATTGTCGAAACTTAGTAGCTTTTTAATCCCTATTGTAGCGGCGCCATTACATGCTTATTTTGACGTTTTTGCAGGGGTACTACAGACGTTTATATTTTTAATGTTATCCATGACCTACATTAGTAGTAACATGGCAGAGGAAGAGGAAAATTAGGAGGTAAATCATGCAAGGTATTTCCAATGAAGCTTTTATTTTAGGATGTTCAGCAATTGGTGCAGGACTAGCACTTATCGCAGGGATAGGCCCTGGTATTGGACAGGGTTATGCAGCTGGTAAAGCTTGTGAGGCTGTAGGGCGTCAACCTGAGGCTCGTGGTGACATTATCCAAACAATGTTACTTGGACAAGCGGTAGCAGAGACCACCGGTATTTACGGATTGGTTATCGGTATTATTTTATTATTTGTAAGACCATTACTCGGAGCACTTTAATCCTCCGGTTCTATAAGGAGGAGATATCATGATTGATATTTTTGTTATACCTGAATTACCACAATTATTGGCACAGTGGGGAGCGACATTAATCCTGTTTTTAGTAGTGCGAAAATTTGTGTATTCTCCTATGAAAAGTTTCTTGGAGAAACGACAAAATACCATTGCTTCCGATTTGGAAACTGCGAAAATAAAAAAAGCAGAAGCAGAAGAGTTGAAAGCGAATTATGAAAATGATTTAAAAAATGCGAAAGAGGAAGGAAATCGTATTATAGAAGAATCACGTAATCGCGGAAAGGAATTGGAACGTCAATTGAAAGAAGATGGAAAGGCGCAAGCCCAACAAATCTTGGATAAAGCCAGACTTCAAATAGCGAAAGAAAAAGAAATGGCTTACCGAGAAGTCAAAGATTCCACTTCAGATATGGCTGTGGCAATTGCTGAAAAAATTATCGGTGAAAATTTGTCCAGTCAAGGGCAACATGCTCTTGTTGATGATTTTCTAAAGAAATTGGAGACAGAAAATGTCTAGTTTGGTAGCGGAAAAATACGGACAAGCGCTATTTGAAGTTGCCGAAGAACAGGACAAATTAAATGAATATCGTGAGGAAAGTAAAGAAGTCCATAAAATTTTTGAAGAAAATGAACTTTTGCTACAAATCCTTGACCATCCAGAAATAAGATCAGATGTAAAAAAGAATATTGTAGCAGATATATTTGAAAAAGGTATTTCTGAAGAAATGTTACATTTCTTATATATTACCATCGATAAAAAGAGAACGAGGTATATTCAAGAAATACTGAAAGAATATGAAATTCTTTATCAAGAAGAAAAAAATATTAAACAGGCCCTACTTGTTACATCCGTTCCTGCAACGGAAGAACAACTAAAAGCTCTACAAGGGCTTTTAGAAAAGAAAACTGGTGGAACGATTCAAGTGGAAAACCAAGTGGATCCTTCTATTATTGGAGGGGCTGTTTTGGAAATGGACGGAAAACGAATGGATCATTCGATTTCTCATGAATTAAATCAGCTACGATTCCAAATTAAAGAAGCAACACTATAAGGAAGAGGTGAGAAGATGGAGCTTCGCTCAGAAGAAATTTCTGCCATAATTAAAGAACAGATAAAAAATTATAAAATAGATTTAACCATGGAAGATGTGGGAACTGTTATCGAAGTTGGTGACGGGATTGCACGTGTCTATGGATTACAAAACGCAAAAGCGGGAGAGCTTATCGAGTTTTCTGAAGGGGTTTTTGGAATGGCCTTAAACTTAGAGGAAGAAAATATCGGGGTAGTTCTTTTAAGTAGTGAAGGAGATATTAAAGAGGGAGATACTGTAAAAAGTACTGGTACCGTAGTTCAAGTTCCTGTTGGAGAAGGACTACTTGGTCGTGTAGTGAACTCCCTTGGGCAACCTATTGATGGAAAAGGGACTATAGCCTATGAAAAAACAATGCCCATTGAAAAAATTGCTCCTGGTGTTATTACAAGAGAAAGTGTAAACGAACCGTTACAAACAGGTATTAAATCAATTGATGCACTTTTTCCCATTGGACGTGGTCAACGGGAATTAATCATCGGTGACCGTCAAACAGGGAAAACTGCAGTAGCATTAGATACGATTATTAATCAAAAGGATACTGGGGTTATTTGTATTTATGTGGCCATAGGACAAAAAACATCTACAGTGGCACAAATTGTAAATACATTTGAAACTCATGGTGCTATGGATCATACCATTGTTGTTTCGGCAACAGCAAGTGAACTTGCACCGATTCAATATATTGCTCCTTATGCAGGAGTTACCATGGCAGAAGAGTTTATGGCTCAAGGAAAAGATGTACTTATTGTTTACGATGATTTAAGTAAACATGCGGTGGCATATCGAACCATGTCTTTATTGTTACGTCGTCCACCGGGACGGGAAGCATATCCCGGAGATGTATTTTATCTACACTCTAGACTTTTGGAGCGTGCGGCTAAGATGAGTCCAGAGTTTGGTGGTGGGTCTATTACAGCTCTACCAATTATTGAAACCCAAGCTGGAGACATCTCTGCGTATATTCCTACCAATGTTATATCCATAACAGATGGACAGATTTTCTTAGAAACAGACTTATTCTTTGCTGGTCAAAGACCGGCGATTAATACAGGACTTTCCGTATCACGTGTAGGGGGAGCTGCTCAAACCAAAGCTATTAAAGGTTTGGCAAGTACCTTAAAGTTGGATTTAGCACAATACCGTGACTTGGCAAGTTTTGCTCAATTTGGTTCTGAATTAGACGATGAGACGAAACAAGCATTGGCACAAGGAGAGAGAATGATGCAAGTACTACGTCAGCCTCAATACCGTCCTGTGTCAATGGAACATCAAGTTTTAATTTTATATGCAGGTACGAATAATCATTTACTAGATATTCCTGTAGAAGATGTTCCTACCTTTGAAAATGACTTTTTAGCCTATATGGATAATAACCATGGAGATTTAGTAAATAAAATTGCAACGGATAAAGTCTTAACAGAAGAAATGGAAAAGGAAATCGAAGCCGCCATAAAAGATTTTAAAGAAATCTTTTAGGAGGTGTACTTTTGAGCACAACGAGAGAAATTAAAAGACGAATCCGAGGAATCAATAGTATTAAGCAAATTACAAATGCAATGGAATTGGTTTCCACGGCAAAACTTAGAAAAGCTAGAAGAGTACTAGAACAATCTCGTCCATACTATGAAACAGTTCTTTCAAATATAAGAAATGTAATTGGACATGTGAACGAAAACCACTATCTCCTTGTAAATAGAGAAATAGAAAATAGACTTTATATTGTTTTAACTTCAGATCGTGGTTTAGCAGGAGGTTATAATGCCAATGTGCTTCGACTTGCTCAAGATAAAATTGGGGAAAATAAAAGTACTGCAAAACTTCTTGTAGTTGGAACAAAAGCAAGGGATTTTTTCACAAGGCGAGATTACAATATTATTGAAAGTTATACAGGGATTAGTGAAACTCCTACTTATAAAGATGCCAAATTATTAGGGAAAAAAGCGATGGAACTTTTTAAAGCAGGAGAAGTAGATGAAATTAACCTAGTATTTACAAGATTTGAAAGTACGATTAGTTATACACCGAAAGTATTACAATTACTTCCATCTGAAGCCATTACGGAAGAAGAGGAGACAAAAACCTTAGTGGAATTTGAGCCTTCTTCAGAAGCTGTCTTGGATTATTTAATTCCAAAATATATTGAAAGTTCTATTTATGGAGCTTTGATTGAAGCCTCTGCTAGTGAACAAGGTTCTAGACGAGTGGCAATGGAAGCGGCAACAGATAATGCTAATGATATGATCGGGGAACTGGAGACGAATTATAACCGTGCCCGTCAAGCGGCAATTACCAATGAAATTACGGAAATTGTCTCCGGTGCAGATGCACTGACTTAAGAAAGGAGTGGACTGATGGAACAAAATATAGGAAAAATTGTCCAGGTAATCGGTCCCGTCGTTGATGTTCGCTTTGACGAGGAACATCTTCCCTCCCTATATACAGCGATTGAAATTACAGGAGATGAAGATGAAAAACTCATTATCGAAGTAGCTCAACATATAGGAGACGATGTGGTTCGCTGTATAGCATTAGGATCCACAGACGGGTTAATGCGTGGCATGGAAGCCATTGATACCGGGGCACCAATTTCCGTACCAGTTGGAGAAGAAACCCTAGGACGTATGTTTAATGTACTTGGAGAACCTATAGATGGGAAGGACCCAGTGAAAGGGGACTTGAGAATGCCTATTCATAGAAAACCTCCAAGCTTTGAAGAACAAGATGCGTCTAATGAAATATATGAAACCGGGATTAAAGTTGTAGATTTAATGTGTCCTTATTCCAAAGGTGGGAAGGTAGGACTATTTGGAGGAGCCGGTGTAGGAAAGACAGTATTGATTCAGGAGTTAATTCACAATATAGCTTCCGAACATGGTGGGCTATCTGTATTTACAGGTGTAGGGGAGCGTACACGTGAAGGTAATGACCTCTACTATGAAATGATTGAATCAGGAGTTATTGATAAAACCTCCCTTGTATTTGGTCAAATGAATGAGCCACCTGGAGCAAGAATGAGAGTCGGTTTAACAGGACTTACTCTTGCTGAATATTTCCGAGATGTACAAGGTCAAGACGTATTATTATTTATTGATAATATCTTCCGTTTTACACAGGCCGGTTCTGAAGTATCTGCTCTACTTGGACGGATGCCTTCTGCAGTAGGTTACCAACCTACCTTAGCAACAGAAATGGGTGCTTTACAAGAAAGAATTACTTCCACGAAAAAGGGAAGTATCACTTCAGTACAAGCAGTTTATGTCCCTGCAGATGACTTAACAGACCCAGCCCCTGCAACAACATTTGCCCACTTAGACGCAACAACGGTACTTAACCGTTCTATTGCTGAAATGGGTATCTATCCTGCAGTGGATCCTCTAGATTCAACGTCTAGAATATTAAGTCCTGAAATTGTAGGAGAAGAACATTACGAAACTGCTCGTGGAGTTCAGGAAGTACTTCAGGAATATAGAGATTTACAAGATATTATTGCTGTACTTGGAATTGACGAACTTTCTGATGAACAAAAACTTACAGTAAGTCGTGCAAGAAAGATTCAAAGATTCCTTTCTCAACCCTTTAGTGTTGCAGAACAGTTTACAGGAATGAGTGGAAAGTATGTTCCTATTGAAGAAACCATTCGTGGATTTAAGGAGATATTAGAAGGTAAACATGATAATATTCCTGAAACTGCATTTTACATGGTAGGTACTATTGACGAAGTATTAGAAAAAGTAAAAAAAGTACCTGCTGAAGAAGATGGAGAGTGATCTCATGGTTTTACTTGAGATTGTGACTCCTGATGGAAAATTTTATTCTGAAGAAGTAGAAATGGTGATTTTACGTGGAGTAGAAGGGGATTTAGCCTTTATGAAAAATACGGCTCCTCTTGTCACTCCCTTAGGAATTGGAGTTTTAAAAGCCAAGTATCCTGACGGCAAATTCCGATTAGGTACGATTAATGAAGGCTATGTCTCAGGGTTAGACAATCAAGTAACAGTGGTTACAGACGCCTTTGAATGGAGCGACGAGATCGATCCAGATAGGGCAAAAGAAGCCTTAGAACGAGCTGAAAGAAGATTGGAAAAAGCCGAACACGAAGAAGAAATCGATATTGCTAGAGCAAAATCTGCTCTTTATCGTGCAGTAAACCGTTTAGATCTTCATAAAATTAAAAAGAATTAAGTATTTCCCCTTGAGAAGTCAAGGGGAAATTTTTTATAAATATGGGTATATTGAATTTTTGCATTTTTTTAAAATATTATGATATAATATAAAAGATAATATGGTCCCACTGGGACATTCAAATTTAAAATAAATCCTTGCAAATAACTGTAGATTCGGGTATATTTAATAAGGTTTATAAAGAAAACTTTTATATTAAAATAAATGCTAGCCGGGGGGAATAGATTGGAAAAATTATTAGTGGAGTCGTCCGGAAGACTTCAAGGAAAAGTGAGAATTAGTGGAGCAAAAAATGCAGCCTTACCCATTCTTGCTGCTTGTCTTTTAGGTACAGAGGATATTTATTTAGAGGAGGTACCTGATTTAAAAGACGTAGAGATAATGTGTCAGGTACTAGAGTCTCTAGGTGCCAAGGTGAAGAAAGTTGGCAAGGGAGAACTTATTATTAACTCTGCAAATTTAAATAACTATAAAACTAAATACGAATTAATGAGTAAGATGCGAGCTTCTTTCCTTGTAATGGGACCACTCTTAGGCCGATTAGGAAAAACGGAAAACTCTTTACCAGGAGGTTGTTCCATTGGTTCTAGACCCATTGATTTACATTTAAAGGGTTTTAAAGCTCTAGGTGCTAAGGTTCAAACAGACTTTGGTAATATCTCTGCTTATGCAGATCGATTGGTAGGGCAAAAAATATACTTAGACTTTCCTTCTGTAGGAGCAACGGAAAATATTATGATGGCTGCTGTATTGGCAGAAGGTGAAACTATTATTGATAATGCAGCAATGGAACCAGAAATTGTAGATTTGTCTAATTTTTTAAGAAAATTAGGAGCAAATGTTATTGGTGCAGGTACCTCTACCATTAAAATAAAAGGAGTCCCTGAATTAAAAGGTGCAAGACATTCTGTAATTCCTGATCGTATTGAAGCAGGAACCTTTATGGTGGCTGCTGCTATTACTGGTGGAGATGTGGTTGTAGAAAATGTGATTTTAAATCATATGAAACCGGTGATTGCAAAATTAAGAGAAGCAGGATGTCGTATCGATGAAGAAGGGGAATCTGTACGTGTACTTTGTGAACGAGGATTAAAGCCTATTGATATTAAAACCTTACCATACCCAGGTTTTCCCACAGATATGCAAGCTCAATTTTTAGCCCTTATGACAAGATGTAATGGGATCAATATAGCTATTGAGACGGTTTTTGAAAATCGATTTATGCATGTGGATGAGTTAAAGAAAATGGGTGCAGATATTCGAGTGGAAGAGAGGAAGGCCATTGTAAATGGAGGGAAGCCTCTTCATGGAGCGAAGGTACGAGCCACAGATTTAAGAGCTGGAGCAGCTTTAATATTAGCTGGCCTAACTGCTACTGGAACTACAGAAGTCCATGAAATCTACCATATTGATCGTGGCTATGAGAATATAGAAGAAAAATTCCGTAAGCTTGGAGCAAAGATTACACGAGCAAAAGTAGAAGATTAGATAAAGGAACTCTTTGACCTCAAAGGGTTCTTTTTATCTTTTGGTAAATGGAGAATATCATAAAAGATGAAACTTTGTTATAATGTGTAAAAGCTTAAAAAAAGAAAGGGTGTGACGAATCATGGATGAAGAAAAGGAAAATTCTTCTTTAAATATAATAGATGAAGTAACCCTACGACCGGTTATTGGAATATTTGCCACTCGAACGAGAAAAAGCGATATTCGTTTTGGTGAAAAGGTAATAACTTATGTGAATGCTGGTTATATAGATGCCGTTTCTATGAATGGTGGCATTCCTTTAATTATCCCTTATTCTCCTAGGGCTTGTGATGGAATTTCTCTTTTGAAACATTGTGATGGTGTTATTTTTCCTGGAGGTACCGATGTAAATCCTATCTTATTTGATGAACAGCCTAGTGAAAAATTAGGACCTGTAGATCCAGAAGTGGACGATTTCTTATATGATGTGATGAAAGAATGTATTCGAAGAAAAATGCCTATGTTAACGATTTGTAAAGGGATGCAACTATTAAATATTGCTTTAGGAGGAACTTTATATCAAGATTTATCTTGTAGAAAGGAAGAGTCTATTAGCCATTTACAATTTATCGATCGTAGTTTTCCTTTCCATGAAGTGAATTTGGTAAAGGACAGTCTTATGTATTCTATCTTTCAAAAAGATTCTATATATACAAATAGCTTACATCATCAAGCAATAAAGAAAATTGCACCGGAGTTAAGAATTACCGGAACCACATCGGATGGGTTGGTGGAAGCTATAGAAGGAAAAGAAATTCCGGTTATTGGAGTACAATGGCATCCAGAAGATATGGTTGCCAACCCTAGGAATTATTTTATGAATAAACTTTTTAAGTATTTTATTAAAGAAATGGCAGGAA
Organism: Tissierellia bacterium; assembly: GCA_030537855.1. Classification (GTDB taxonomy): domain Bacteria; phylum Bacillota; class Clostridia; order Tissierellales; family Peptoniphilaceae; genus JAUNVD01. The sequence goes on from JAUNVD010000010.1 coordinate 32,755, forward strand.
AAACAAGGAGAAGATAATGCGTTTAAAAGATTTACTAGAATTGACAAATGAATACGAAGAAGAAATCATTGAATATAGACGTTATTTCCATGAGAATCCTGAACTTTCCTTTCAGGAAGAAGAAACGTCAAAAAAGATTCGGTCTATTTTAGATTCTTGGGAAGTTCCCTATGACTATCCTGTGGCAAAAACTGGAATCATAGCATATTTAAAAGGGGGAAAACCTGGTAAAACAATTATGGTACGTGGGGATATAGATGCCTTACCTGTCAAAGAAGATACTGGTCTTCCCTTTTCGTCAAAACATCAAGGAATCATGCATGCTTGTGGCCATGATGCCCATACAGCTAATTTATTAGGAGTAATTAAAGTTTTAAAACCTTTGATCCATGAGTTTTCTGGGAATATAAAGTTTCTCTTTCAGCCAGCAGAGGAAGCTGGTGGTGGAGGAAGAGAAGTGGTAAAGGAAGGTTATTTAGAAGATGTGGATTATGCCATTGGTCTTCATGTGATGCCTGAAGAAGGTGGTCATATTAAAATCAGCCCTGGATATAATACTGCATATTCCGACGGATTCCAAATCAAAGTTACAGGGAAAAATGCTCATACTTCCAAACCTCAAGAAGGGGTGGATGCAATATATGTTGCTGCAAAATTAATTGATGCTTTATATGGAATTAACGCTAAAAATTTAGATCCAAAAGAAATTGGAACATTCTCTATAGGTCATATAGAAGGGGGAACAGCTCCTAATATTGTACCAGAAGAAGTTACTTTAAAAGGGATGATGAGGACATTATCTAAAGAAACACGGGAAAGTTTAAAGACAAAAATTGAAGAGATTACTCTAAACTATCCAAAAGTCTTTGGAGCTAAAGGTGAATTTCAGTTTAAACCTGGGTATCCATCTGTTTATAATGATCCAAATCTTGTGGAAAAAGCCTATGATTTTTTAAAAAATAACTATAGATATCTATTAGAAGATATAAATTCGGGTATAATAGAAGATGATGTACTCAATTTTTTAGACCATAGTGTAGATCCAAGGCTTGGCGCTGAAGATTTTGGGTTTTATGCCCAAGAAGTTCCATCTCTTTTCATTTGGGTTGGAACAGGATTATCTGCCCCTCAGCATAATCCAAAATTTACTATTGATGAACGTTATTTAAAGCTATGTACCAGAATTTTAAGTATATTGACTTTGGTTTGTAGTGATAATGAGGAGGTAATACAGTGAAAAAAAGAAATATAGGTATCATCTTTGTACTAATTCTTACATTGGTACTAACCGCTTGTGGCGGGGGAGGAGATAAACCTAAAGAAGAAGGAGCTCAAACAGATAAAGACACATTAACCGTAGCTGTTTCTGCAGATGCAACAAGTTTAGATCCAGAAAACTACAATGATATTTACTCTGAAAATGTTATGAAGCAGATCTACAATAAGCTGATGGAAAAAGATGCAGATGAAAATTTAGAACCAGCATTGGCAACTGGTATTGACCAACCAGATGATAAAACATATATTGTTCATTTAAGAGACGACGTTGTTTTCCATAATGGAGAGCCACTTACCACAGAAGATGTTATTTATAGTTTAACAAGAGTGGCAAACTCAGCAAAATATGCTTATATCTTTGATAAAATTGACTTAGAAAGTTTTGAAACCCCAGATGAGCATACCCTTCAATTTAAATTAACAGAACCAGATGGTTCATTTTTACAAGCATTATCCCATCCAGCTGCTAGTATTGTAAATAAAAAAGCAGTGGAAGAAGCTGGAGAAAATTATGCTCAAAATCCAATTGGAACAGGACCATTTAAAATGGAATCCTGGACAAAACTTGATAATATTACTTTGAAGAAAAATGATGAGTTTTGGGGAGATGCACCTACCTTCTCTACATTAGTATTCCGTGTAATACCAGAGGGAAATAATCGTGTTATAGAATTAGAAAGTGGTGGAGTGGATATTGCATATCAAATCGCACCAACAGATATTTCAAAAGTGGAAGAAAACGAAAACTTACAATTATTAAGGAAAATGGATAACTCTATTCACTTTGTAGGTTTAAAGGTTTCTGATGGACCATTTGCAGATATTAAAGCAAGGGAAGCTCTTGCTTACGCTGTGGATATGAAGACTATTGTTGAGTCTGTGTATGAAGGTGTTGGTTCTGTAGCAACAGGTCCAGTAAATCCAAACTTTGCTTATTCTATCTCACCAGATACTGAACCAGTTCCTTATGACCCGGAAAAAGCAAAACAATTATTTGAAGAAGCTGGAGTTGCACCTGGAACTACCTTTAAAATGTATGTGAATGATAACCCTCAAAGACAAGATATGGCAACAATTATTCAATCTCAATTACGTGAAATTGGGTATGATGCTACTATTACAACTCTTGAATGGGGGGCGTATACAGAAGCTTTAAAAAATAAAGAGCATGATATATTCTTTATGAGTTGGAGTCCATCAGTTGTGGATCCTCATTATGCATTATATGGACCATTCCATAGTAAAAATGTAGGAGAGGGACCAAATTATATGTATTATTCCAACCCTGAATTAGATCCCCTTTTGGATCAAGCAATTCAATTAAATAATGGAGACGAAAGGGAAAAACTTTATAAAGAAGCTCAAGAAATGATATTAAAAGATTATCCTTGGTTATATGTAGCTAATGGAGAAAACGTGATTGGAGCTCAAAGTTATATTAAAAACTTAGAACTATCACCATCTAGTTCACAAGCTCTCTATAAAGTGACCTTTGAATAAAAGTATCAGGGAGGGTCGTTAAGATCCTCCCTGATGACATTAAGGGAGATATTATGATTAAATATACATTGCGGCGTTTACTTTCTTTGATACCAACCTTAATAGGTGTTAGTTTCATAGTATTTGCTTTACTCTATCTAACCCCTGGAGATGCTGTTACTGCTACAATGGGAGCAAATGCACCAAAAGAAGCGATTGAAGCAACAAGGGAATCCTTAGGATTAAATGATCCTTTTCTCGTCCAGTACGGTCGGTATCTTAAAGGGATGCTTCATGGAGACTTAGGTACTTCCTATCATACTGGACAGGGAGTAGCTTCCACATTAGGGAATTTATTTCCAAATACTTTAAAACTAGCTTCATTTGCCCTATCGATTGCTATTTTCTTTGGGATTGGATTTGGGGTAATTTCTGCTGTTAAAAAATATAGTATTATTGATAATATTACCATGGTTCTTGGTTTAATTGGCTTAGCAATGCCTATTTTCTGGTCTGGACTATTACTTATACTTTTATTTAGTGTGAAATGGGGACTATTACCTTCCTCTGGTTTTACTAGCTTTAAGCATATGATACTACCTGCAGTGGCTTTAGGATTTCAATCTACAGCTGTAATTATGAGACAGACGAGATCTTCTATGCTTGATGTTTTAGATAAAGATTATATCAGAACGGCAAAGGCAAAAGGATTGGGAGAAGGAGCTATTATAGGAATTCATGCCCTTAAAAATGCTTTGATTCCTGTGATTACAACAATCGGACTTCAAATGGGAGGACTACTAGGTGGTTCTGTTTTAACGGAAACGATCTTTTCCGTTCCAGGGATTGGACGCTTAATGGTAGAATCTGTAAAAACTAGGGATTATCCTATTATTTTAGGAGGGGTGATGTTTATATCTTTCACCTATTGTATTATTTCTATACTTGTAGATATTCTCTACGGATTTGCAGATCCTAAAGTTCGAGCAAAGTATAAATAGGAGGGTGCTATGGAAAAGAAACGAACATGGAAAGATAGCGGACTATGGGACTTTTGGGTCCAATTTCGTAAAAATAGACTAGCACTTTTTGGATTAGCTCTTTTATGTATTATTATTCTTTTTGCTGTATTTGCTCCTATCATAGCACCAGAAGGATACGATAAACAGGATTTAACTAAAAGATTCCTAACCCCTAGTAGGGAACATCTTATGGGTACGGATAATTTTGGAAGAGATATTTTTGCAAGGATTATTTATGGAGCAAGGATTTCCTTGGTAATAGGCTTAGGCTCTATGATGATATCTGTATGTATAGGTATGATTCTTGGAGCTATTTCTGGTTACTATGGAGGGTATTTGGATCAGGTAATTATGAGAATTATGGATATCTTTTTATCCATTCCCCAGCTAATTTTAGCAATTGCTATTGCAGCTGCTCTTGGTGGAGGAATTGGTAATTTAATATTAGCTGTTTCCCTATCCTCTATTCCAAGATATGCTAGAATCCTTAGAGGTTCTGTATTACAAGCTGTGAGTCAAGAATATGTGGAAGCAGCAAAAGCAGGTGGAGCTTCTGATTTTAGAATTTTATTAAAACATATTATTCCTAATTGTTTAGGACCAATTATTGTACAAGCTACCTTAGGGGTAGGTGTTTCCATCTTATCTGCAGCTTCTCTTTCCTTTATAGGAATGGGAATTGCACCACCAAAACCAGAATGGGGTTCTATGCTTTCTGTTGGAAGAACATATATTAGAGATTATCCCCATATTACATTATTTCCTGGACTGGCCATAGCCATAACTATTTTCGCCTTAAATGTGGTTGGAGATGGTCTCCGAGATGCTTTTGATCCGAAACAAAGGAGGTAGTTATGGATTCCATTGTTGAATATAAAGACTTACACACTTATTTTTATACAGATCGTGGAATAGTAAAATCAGTAAATGGTATATCTTTTACTATTCCTAAGGGAAAGACAACTGCTGTTGTAGGAGAATCTGGTTGTGGTAAATCAGTAACAGCTCTTTCCTTAATGGGTTTAATTCAGAAACCTCAGGGAAAAGTAGTACAAGGGGAGATTATTTTTGATGGAAAAAATGTCTTAGAGCTATCTGATCATGAGCGAAGGGAATTAAGAGGTAGTGAAATGGCCATGATATTTCAAGAGCCTATGACCTCTTTAAATCCATCATTAAAAATTGGATACCAATTACGAGAAGTTTTAAAACTACATGGTGATTATTCCAAGGAAGAACAAAAGAAATTATCTTTGGAAATGTTGGAAAAAGTGGAACTTCCCAATCCAGAAAAATATTATAATTCCTATCCCCATGAACTATCTGGAGGACAAAGACAAAGGATTATGATTGCTATGGCCTTAATGAATCGACCAAAATTATTAATTGCTGATGAGCCAACAACTGCACTGGATGTTACGATTCAAGCACAGGTTTTAGAACTTATGAGTGATTTAAAAGATGATTTTCAAACTTCCATTATGCTTATCACCCATGACCTTGGAGTGGTTGCAGAAATGGCTGATGAAGTAGTGGTGATGTATGCTGGAAAGATTGTGGAAAGAGGAACGGTCTTTGATATTTTTGACCATCCTTCCCATCCATATACCCAAGGTCTTTTAAAAGCAAAACCCTCACTAGACTCAGGAGCAGGACGACTTTATAATATTCCTGGTACTGTTCCGAATCCTATTGGACTAGGAGAAACTTGCTACTTTTATGATCGTTGTCCTCATGGAAGTGAAAAATGCTTAGAAGGATTCCCACCGGAAATTTCCTTAGAAGGGATTCATAAGGTCTCTTGTATCCTTTATGAAAAGGGGGTATCTTAATGGAAATTTTACGATGTGAACATGTTAAAAAATTTTTCCCTATGAAAGGATCGAAAAAATCAATTTTTGGGAAACCAGATATGGTTAAAGCTGTGAATGATGTAAGCTTTGTTTTAAAAGAAGGGGAAACTTTAGGAATTGTTGGAGAATCTGGGAGTGGAAAGTCCACCTTGGCAAGATGTATCATGCGTTTGTATGATAATGTGGAAGGTAAAATAGAACTTTTAGGTAAAGATATTACCCATTTGAGCCAAAAAGAATTACGACCTTACCGAAAACATATGCAAATGATTTTTCAAGATCCCTATTCATCTTTAAATCCAAGGATGACAGCAGGAGAAATCATTGGAGAAAATTTAAAAAATCAAGGAAACATTCATGGAGCTGAGTTAAGACAAAGAACATTGGAAACAATGGAACTTTGTGGACTTAGTAAGTATCATTACCCAAGATACCCTCATGAATTTTCTGGAGGGCAAAGGCAAAGAATATCTATAGCAAGGGCTTTAATAACGAATCCAAAATTAGTGATTGCAGATGAGCCTACTTCAGCCTTAGACGTTTCCATTCAAGCTCAAATTATCAATCTTTTAAAAGATCTTCAAGATGAATTATCTCTATCTTATATTTTTATTTCCCATGATTTAGCAGTGGTAGAACATATTTCTACAAAAGTTGCTGTTATGTACTTAGGAAAAATTGTTGAAGCTGGAGAGAAAGAAGAAATCTATCATCATCCAAAACATGAATATACGAAAACCTTATTATCTGCAATCCCCATATCTCATCCTGGAATGAGAAAAAACAAATAATTTGGAAGTGACCTAGAAAAGGGTCACTTTTTTTATATAAAATAGAAATTTTCTTAAATAATTATGAAGTACTATGAAGAAAGTTATAGATCATTTCGATAATAAGACAGGAGAAATCAGGGTATTAAATATTTTTAAGATATTAAAACAATAATATGACAAATTTACTTTTGTATATGAAAATCTAATAAAAAGTTTAAATACATCTTGTAAATAAAAGTTCTATTTGCTATAATTTAGGCACACCTAAAAAAGAAAGGATGACTTTATGAATAAAAAGATATTATTGTTAGTACTATCTATAGTATTAGGGAGTTCACTGTTATTAACAGCTTGTGGAGGCAGTACACCTTCTGAGAATAATGGAGGTAGTAATGACCAAGGAATCACAGAAAGTGGAGAGAAAAAGACAGTTACCGTAACTACAACTTTCTTACAAGATATGGTCCATGTATTGGCACCGGATATGGTAAATGTTGAATTAATTATACCTGCAGGAGAAGATCCTCATTTATATTTAGCAAAACCTCAAGATTTAGATAAAATGAAAAAAGCAGACCTTTTACTTTATCATGGAATCCATTTTGAAGGAAAAATGGTCGATGCCCTGGAGGAAAAAGGTGTTGCAGTAGCAAAGAATTTTGATCATTCAAAGATAGGTGAAATGGATCAAGATGGAGAAATTATAGAGGATCCTCATTTCTGGTTTGATCTAGATCTTTATGCAGAAGCAACGAAAGTAGCTGCTGAAGAGTTGGAAAACTTACTTCCAGAACATAAAGATGAAATATCAGAAAATCTTAACAACTATTTAGAAGAGTTAAAAAAGCTTGATGAAGAAAACAAAGAAGCTTTATCAGCGATTCCTGAAGGTAGTCGTTATTTAATTACTCCTCATGATGCCTTTAATTATTTTTCAAGAAGGTATGATATAGGGGTTATGGCACCTCAAGGGGTAAGTACAGATTCTGAAGTTGCAAACAAAGATGTGGAAGATACTGTTAATTTTATTGTAGATCATCAGGTAAAAGCAATCTTTGCAGAAAGTACAACGGATCCAGCACGAATGGAAAAATTACAAGAAGCTTGTAAAAATAAAGGACATGAAGTAAAGGTCGTTGGCGAGGAAGAAGGAGAACAATTATTTTCAGACTCTTTGGCTCCAAAGGGTCAAGACGGTGATAATTTCTTAGATATGTATCGTCACAATGTAAGACTTATTTCTGAAAATTTAAAATGATTGTTATCGGAGCAGAGATGAATGATCCCTGCTCCTAAATTTTAGACGTTGTTAAAGGAGAGTATTATGAAACCAATTATTGAAGTAGAAGATCTAACAATGGCCTATGGAGATAAGGCTGTATTGTTAGATGTTGACGTTAATTTATATGAAGGCACAAGAACCGCCATTGTAGGACCAAATGGAGCTGGGAAATCTACTTTATTAAAAGGAATTCTTGGACTTATAAAACCTTTATCTGGGGATGTTCGAATAATGGGAAAAGAATATAAAGAAATACAAAAAGAAGTTGCTTATATTCCACAATCAGGTTCTGTTAACTGGAATTTTCCTACCACTGTTTTTGATGTTGTTTTAATGGGCAGATATGTTCATTTAGGTCTTTTTAAACGTCCAGGGGACGAAGATAAGAAAAAGGCTTATGAAGCGATTCAAGAAATGGGACTAACAGAAGTTCAAGACCATCAAATTTCACAATTATCAGGAGGACAAAAACAAAGAGTGTTCTTTGCTAGGGCAATTTGTCAAGATGCTAGTCTTTATTTAATGGACGAGCCTTTAGCAGGAGTTGATATTAAAACAGAGAAAGTCATTATAAAGAAATTAATGGAGTTTCAAAATCAAGGAAGAACTTCGATTGTTGTTCATCACGATTTACACACAGTAGAAGAATATTTTGATCATGCTCTATTACTCAATAGACGAGTTATCTCCCAAGGACCGGTAAAGGAAGCTTTATCGGATAAATATTTAGAAATAGCATATCGGGAGGTGTAGTATGAAAATATTATTTGGCTATTCCTTTCTAATTGTTGCTATTGGTACAGGAATCCTTGCTATTGCATCAGCGATGGCTGGTTGTATTACTGTACAAAAAGGACGAGGTCTTATTGGAGATGCGATTGGCCATTCTTCTTTCCCAGGAATTGTATTAGCATTTATGCTTTTTCAAACACGGGAACCGGGAATACTATTATTAGGTTCAGCCTTTAGTGGAGCATTGGCCTATTGGACCATCCATGTATTGACAAAATATTCCCCAATGGAAGAAGATGCTTCCCTTGCTATTTCCCTTTCCGGTTTTTTTGGTTTAGGTATGGTACTAAAATCTTATGTTACTGGAAATCCTAAATTTACTGGAGCATCTCAATCAGGGTTACAAAATTATATTTTTGGTCAAGCAGCATTTATGTTAGAAAAAGATATCTTATATATTTTCATTGTTTCTGTAATTGTATTAATGTTTGTGATACTCTTTTATAAAGAAATATGTATTTATCTTTTTGATGAAACCTATGGACAAACTGTAGGAATAAATGAAAATATTATGGATATTCTTTTACTTGTAATGATGATATCCTTAATTTCGGTGGGTTTAAAAGTGGTAGGAGCAATCTTAATTTCTAGTTTCTTAATTATTCCTGCTGTAACTGCAACCCTTTGGACAAAACAATTTTATAAGACTTTAATTTTTTCTTCTGTTATGGGATCGATATGTGCAGTGATAGGAACTTATATTTCTACAAAATATAATGGTCTATCTACAGGACCTACTATTGTTTTATGTATGGGATTTATAGCTCTGTTAAGCTTATTCTTTTCTCCCAATGGAATTTTCGCTGTAAAACGTAGAAGGGAGGCTTTAAAATGATACAGGTACTATATGTTTTAATAACAGTCTCAATGGTATGTGGGTTACCAGGTGTATTTTTATATTATCGTAGACAGTCTATGGTCACGGATGCAATCAGTCACTCTGTATTACTTGGAATTGTTTTGGCCTTTTTTATCACAAAAGACATTGATTCACCTCTTTTGTATTTTGGAGCTGCAATCTTTGGGGTTTTAACAGTTTTTTGTATTGAAATGCTTACTTCCAGTGGTCTTGTAAAAAGTGAAGATGCCACAGGAATTGTTTTTCCTTTGTTTTTTGCATTAGCAGTAATCTTAATTACAAAATTTGCAGGGAATGTTCATTTAGACACAGATATTGTTTTAATGGGAGAAGTGATTATGACCCCGATGAACACAGTTCATCACTTTGGACTGGAAATGCCAAGAAAGCTTGTAGAGTTAATGATTATGTTTTTAGCAAATCTTTTATTTATTCTTCTATTTTATAAAGAGTTAAAACTTATGACTTTTAATGAAGAATACGCTAGATTACAAGGCTTACAAGTAACAGCTTTATCATATGTTCTTATGACTTTAACAAGTTGTAGTGCAGTAGTTGCATTTGATGCTGTAGGTGCTATTCTTGTTATTTCCTTTATGATAACTCCAGCAGCTGCTGCTTCATTAATAACAAAGGATTTAAAAAACACTCTTGTGGTTACTATGATTTATGGAATCATTAATTCTATAATAGGGTACTATTTAGGAGTATATTTAAATATTAATATTTCAGGAATGTGTGCTGTTGCAGGTTTAGCTACATTGTTTTTAACATTCCTCCTTTATCCAGAAGGACCTTTAATGTCTATCTTCTTACGAAAGAAGAGGAAACAAAATTTTTTAGAAGATTTATTATTACTCCATATAGGTAGACATACTGGTGAAGAAAATGAAGAAAGAGAACTAGGAGTAAACAATTTAGCAACTCACCTAAAATGTACGGAGAAGAATTTTACAAAAACAATAAATCTTTTAAAGAAAAAAGATGAGATCCAAGTAAATGAAAAAAATCTATATACCTTAACAGAAAAGGGAGTCCATCGCTACAAAGAACTTGCTAAAAGATTTGGTTAAGGAGGAAAAGATGAGTCCCCATCGTGAAGATTATCTTAAAATGATTTTTGAATTAGAAAAACATTGTGGATACAGTTCTAATAAAAGTATTAGTCAAGGATTAGGTATTGCACCAGCATCTGTAACAGAAATGATTAGGAAACTAAAAGACAAAGATTTGGTTTATTCAAAAGGACAAAAAATATATCTTACTGAAGAAGGTAATATATTAGCAAAACAATTACTCTCAAGACATCGCCTTTGGGAAACATTCCTAATGGAAAAACTAGGATATTTACCTTCAGAAGTTCATCATGTAGCAGAAATATTAGAACATGTTACAGATGAAACACTTATTAACCGTTTAAATGATTTTCTTGGAAAGCCAAAGTACTGTCCCCATGGGGGAGTTATTTATAAAAATGGTGGTGAATTACCATCAAAAACTAAATTTTTGTTTGAAGGGGAACATGGAGAAAAAGGTAGGATTGTAAGAATCTATGACCGTGGAAATGTATCGAAGCTTGCTGAATTTTATGTATTAGAACTATATGATCCTATTGAAATCATTGAGAAGACTGAAGATAGAATGATCCTTCAAGTAAAAGAAGAGGAAAAAAGTATACCAAAAGAATTAGCAAATCATATTCTGATACAAATATTATAAGAAGGTCCGTAAGGACCTTTTTTCATTGAAAAAACCACCTTTTATTGGTGGCGTGGTTACAATATAGATATGGATTTCTTATCAAAAGTTAAAGAAGTGAGAAGACCTGTAACAGGAACTTCGAAATAAGAAATCCATATCCTTTTAGGATTATCTCGTAAAAATTTAGCCAACTACCGGTGATAAATATAAGAATTAATCCATAGACATCTACATGATTATCAGAAGAAAACAATTACAAATCATATGTTACTTTACATAAATTAAAAAGTAGATATTTATCACCGTTTGTAATAGGCTGGGAAGAAAATATTCATATTTTAATATGAGGACAGATACTTTTTAATTTGAATTTTCATATGAAATATTGTTCTGGTAATAGAATATCAAAGGATCTATGATTTGTCTGTCCCCCTAAGGGGGACAAATGATAAAATTGTAGAAAAAAAGAAGAAGTGATATACTAATATCAAAACAAGAGAAAAGAATGGAATGATAAATATGAAGGGGATATTATTAATAGAAAATGATGGGTTTCTACGAGAGCTCCTTGTAAAATATTTTGAAGAAACTAAGAGATATGAAGTTATTGGTGCAATGGCAGAAGGTTCTAATGTATTAGAATTATGTGAACAGGGAAATATCCACTTAGCCTTAATGGATATTTGTACTGATGACGATAATCGAGGTGGCATCAAGGCGGCAAAGATGATAAAAACAAAGTATCCTGATATAAAAGTTGTATTGATGACTGGAGTTCCTGAAACGGATTACATGAAAGAAGCAAAAGAAGCAGGCGTTGATAGCTTTTTATACAAAACAGATTCTCTAGACAAATTATTAGAAGTAGTAGATAAAACAATGGAGGACTATTCTATTTGGCCTGAATTATCAGAAACCCCATTAAAGGATATTACCTTTACCTTGTCAAAAAGGGAAAATGAAGTAGCAAGACTAATATGTTGTGAATGTATGACAAGACAAGAAATTGCGAAAAAATTATTTATTAGTCCAGATACAGTTAAGACGATTACTTCTAGAGTTTTAGTAAAAGTAGGAGTAGATAATATACGTCAACTTATGAGCTTTATGCTTTCCAATGATTATTTTAAACCTGAAGAGAAAAAGGATGAAATCCCTTAATGGGCTTCATCCTATTTTTTTGCTAATAAAACCTTTAGCTGAAAAGTTTGATCTACTTTGATAAATAATGATCCTCCGATTTTTGACAAACGATATCGCATTCCTCTTAATCCAACTCCTTCTATAATATCTGTCTTCGGCATGTTACCATTATTTTCAATCATAAGGAGATATCCTTTGTCATCTTCCAAGGATGTAATGGTAATTTCAGTTGCTTCAGAATGTAGTAGAGCATTGTTTAATGCTTCTTTGATGATTTGAGCAAAAACTCGATTGATCTCTAAGTCTTTTGGAGGGCCACCTATTACATCAATACTTATTCCAAGCTCAGTAAAGAAATCAATAATATCATAAATTTCTTTTTCTGGGTGATCTATGAAACCACTATGAATATCCTCAATCACATTTAGTAATTTTAAGTTCTCTAACAATTCAGGTTTTTTCACATTACTATAGAGATAACTTTGGAGCATAGATAACTTTTGGCCAAGATGGTCATGTAGACGGATTTTTATTTTTATTTTTTCTCTTTCTTCCACAATTTCTTCTACGACCTTTTCCATTTCACGAATTTTTTCCAAAGCAATATCTAGCTCTACTTTCTTTTGTTCTAAGAGCTTATTCTTTTTGTCAAGAGTACTAATATTTGCTGCTAATATTTGATAGTATGTTTTTTTCCCTAAAGAAATTTCTTGGGTGGTAAATTCATAAGACCTATCTTTAAACCGTAAAATAATAGAATCTCCTAATATTTGTTTTGAAACAATATCAGAACTTTTCAGATTATTTAGACTTTCCCATATGGTAAAGGCATTTCGATGAACTTTTCCAAATAAAAGTTTTAGTATATCCACAAATACATCATTAATTAAAACCAATCCTCCATAGGAATTATAAATCAATAATCCAGAGTCTAAGGTATCAATAGCAGAACGTATTGACATAGGGGAAATAGAATGATTTAAATACTTTTTTCTCTTATATGATAAATACACTCCTCGTATTAACAAAAGGATTGGATATAGAAATATTAAGAAATTTATAGGAAAGTAAAATGTCTCAGTTACAAAGCCCCATCTAGCATAATCAATAGCTATAAGAAAATAATATGTTACATATCCTTGAATCCCTAAAACTATATATTCAGGAAGACGAAACTTTAATTCCTTATAAGAAAAATTAGTTAGAGCCACAACAAAAACTTGAGCAATAAAAGCTAATAGATAAAGAATAATTAAAAAAAGTCGTAAATGGCGAGGGAGAAAAATAAGACTATTCATAAAGACCTCCAAATCTTCCAATAATATAGCAACCATCTTCATCAAATGAAATAGATAAATCAATACCATTATCTAAGAAAGATTCCATAGAACAACGAGATTCTAATACTTGATTTCCTGTTAAAAATAAAGTCATCTTAACCATATTATTTTCCAAGGTAAAATTTGCAGTACCTTCTATTTTACTTGGAAGAAAAGAACCTATAGCTGTAGAAAAAACAGTTAGAATATTATTACCTACCTCATAGGGGATATGCCCTTGACCATGATGGAAAATATCTAAAATAATATAATCATCAATAGATGCAACACAAGCATGACAAGCTATAACAAGATCATAAAGGAATATTTTATGTTTTATCATTTCCATTAAGAGTAAATTACTACGCTGTTTAACAATGGTAATACGATAAGCTAAAGAAATGATATTATCATAATCAATCTCCTCTTTTTGAGAAATCATATTTTGAAGATCGTTGTCAATATTTTTAAGTTCTGGTTCAATAGAAGATTCCACTTGGGAAATAATCCTTCGTCGAGCTTTTAAAGATAAGAGCTCCTGATCTATTTTATATTTTTTTTGAAGGGCTTTATAATTATCTTCTAATTCAGCTATAACCTTGGAAATAGCAGTGTTTCTCTCATGGATAAGAGTCCTATCTTCATACCGAATGGCCCTTCCACCGATAATATCTTCTTCAATTCGATCAATATATCTTCCTTCTAATTTAGAACCAGCAGAATATTTTAATTGATCTTCATGATCATAGATTTCCATAGAAATAGTAGAAGCTTTGAAAATCTTCATATATTCACTATTAGTTGGAATCAACCTAGTTTCCATAGCCAAGTGATAAAATAGCAGGGTAATGAAAACAGAAGTAAAAGTGATATCAGTAGAAATCCGAGTATTCCACTTCATATGATATAAAAACATATAAAAGACCATAAAAGCTCCAAAAGCTAAAGGTAGTAATAAAGTTTTCCGATTAGGATTCGTAATAGCCTTATAGATTAAAAGAAATAAAGAAAATAAAATTGTCCCAATTTCCCAAATAAAAATTGGATAAAAAAGAAATCCATAGCTATAATTTTTAAATAACATAGGTTCTTGAAATTTAAAAACTAAATGATGTTGATTATTTGTAAGAACTAAAAGGAAAAATATAAAAGTAAGGATAAAAGAAATAATCTTAACCTTTTTTAATTTCTTTTCCTCTAAAGATTTATCTACAGAAAGACTTATCCATAAAGAAAGAATACAAATACCTAGAATTCCCACATAGTATAAATACCAAAAAATACTATTATACCAAGAAGAAAAATAGGTAAGATACCTTAATAGCTTAACACAGGACCAAAAAGCTGCTAAAAGAGATAGGTATAATAAATAGTACCTAATTTTTTTATGTATAATTCGATGAAAAGAGTAGGCCCCCATAAAAATAGAAAGAAATATTAAAATAAGATGACTACTGATAATTTCTTTATTCGTAACAGGACCAAGAAGTTTTAGATTAAAAACCTTTCGATCTAAAGAAGTTGAAAGAGAATTTGAATAGATTTTATTACGAAAACTTTCTCCAGAATGGGCTTTTGAATAATCTAAACCACTATAATACGTATGAGATGAACCATCAGGTAGACGAAAGCCATTTTGAATCAAAGATTCTTTTAAGTGAGAAGAGGTAGGTATACTTGTCTTTGATACAAAACCAAGGTCAAAAAACAAAGTACCTTCCTTTGGAATAATAATTTCCATATTTCTTCCACTATCCTTTAGAGCCATCCCTTCATAATCAAAAATAATGGAAATCGGGCCATGGTCTGTTAAGAGTTCCTTTGGATTCTTATATATCATTAAACGATTTTCTTTATGAATTGTTTTTAATAAAGAAAACATCGCTTTCGTATCTAACGAAGGATTCCCAAGACCATAAGCCATAGCTGCTAAAACATGATTGGTTTGATTCGATAGATAAATAGGATAGGGCATATCCTTTAAATCTAACCAAGATTGAAGATCTTCCTTTACAATATCACGGTCAACGGCAAAAACAACGGTAGCACGATAAAGATCTTTATAGAAAACAGAATCTTTAATGGGAGATATGTTATCTTTAAAAGTTAAACAAATCCTATCCTTTTTAAGAAAATCATAAAAAATTTCATGGTTTGGTACAGATAAAATCTTTTCCTGAGGATAGGTTTCTTGGATGACAGTTTCCAAAGGAGGTATGGAGTTAGATTCTATATAGATTTCCGCCATTACCGAAGTAGAATGTATCAATAGGCAAGAGAAAAATAATAAACCTAAGATAAATTTTTTCAAGATGAAACCTCCTATAAAATGATTATAGATTAGTAATCTTTTATAAAATTATATCATAAAAATAAAAGATGAAAAAAGCGATGATGTATATTAATACTAAAAAAAGTATATAAAAAAGATGATAATATTTATTTGAGAAAATGAAATCTACCCATCTATCTCCAATGAATATATAGTTTAGCTTAAATAAGAAAAACTTTAGTTCCTTAAACAGGAAAATTTAAAACATTTTATACATTAGAGGAAGTACTCAGTTTTTATAGTCTTGATTTTTCAAAGATAAGAAAATTTGACAAGGAAGGTTGCAAGTTCTTTTCATTGCCAGTAAAATAGAATAGTATGGAGAATATGATTCTTAACATAGATGAGGTGGAAAGATGAAAAAATATATAGTCCTATTCATAAGTTTTACTCTTATTCTTATGATGGCAGGATGTGACGTTATAAAAAATCAAAAAGGCTCTATGCCCTCTGTAGAAGATGATCAGGGAAAGCCTGATTCTGTTCTTTCGACAAAAAAGTTAGGAACCATTCCTGGTCGAGCGATTTTGGATTATTCCCCAAAGGCTTCAGAAGAACCTCTTGATGTTGGTGTAAAAGATCCTGTTCACGAAGATTTGGAAGAAGAGGATAATTCAACAACTTCCAATGGGAAGGAGGACTTGTCTGAGGACTCTGAAATCAATATTGATGATATTGAAGATGAGGAAGAGGAAGAGGATATTAATCCTGAAGAAGAGCTTCATATGGATGGGAAAAGTATTGAAGATCTTACCCCAGTGAAAGATTATTTAGTAGATTATGAAAAAGATGGTCGTTGGGTTAGAGAGGTTCTCTATAAAGAAGGGGATCGATATAATCATGTGATGGGTCAAGCAAAGATTCCTGAGTCTCTTACTCTTCAAGCTAGAGATTATTTTAACTATATGACAGAAATTAATGATTATCTTGGTGGGATTAAAGGATTCGAAAATATGGACTTGGATGTCACTTTAAAGTATTCCTATCAATATTTAGACACTCCAAATATGGTCTTTTACTTCCGTGAATATATTCCTAAGACATTAATGACTACAGGGAATGAAGGGAAGGTTGTGATTAATGAAGATGGTCGTTTAATCCATTACTTAGCATTTGGACGACGTAATCCTAATGTTCTTCACTATGAGCCTAGATATGATGAAAAGACAGCGGAAAAACTGGTTTGGAGACGGTTTAACAATAAACTTCATGGATATGTAGATGATTACCTTTTAACAGATTTATATTTAAAGATTCCAACTGAAGGGGACTATACAAAAATGAGTAAACAGTTTCGACCTCAATGGTTTGGAGAATTTCGAAATGAAGAAAATAGTTACTTAATCCCATATCCTGATTATCGAAAATAGAATTTGAAGATTTAAAAAGGCTTTAGACATGGAATATGTGTAAAGTCTTTTTTGATGATTCGGAAATGATATGGTTAGGATGATTAAAATATACCGGTAGCAAAC
>JAUNVD010000010.1:50162-57974 GCA_030537855.1 Tissierellia bacterium
GGTAGCAAACTTAACACTACTATAAAAAAAGAACCTTGTATTTAACAGGGTTACATATATCTTATATTAAAATGGAGCTATCGGGGGGAATCGAACCCCCGACCTGCAGGTTACGAATCTGCTGCTCTACCGACTGAGCCACGATAGCATTTAACTACAAGTTATTGTAATCCTTTTTTATAAAAAAGACAAGACTGATTTTTTTCTTTTTCATCGATCAATGAATAGGGTATATATGAAAAAAGGAGGTTGTCATGGAAGTTTTATCCATCATTTTGGCATTATTACTTTTATTCTTACCACTATCCTCAATGGTACAAGAATGTATTCCTATCCAAAACATAGTGATGGCCCAAGAAAGGATACATGGAGAAACCATAAAAGTTATGGGTGTAATTGGTACCTCTAATTCCTTACCTAAGGTTCTTTATATTACCATTCCCATTTTATTGATTTCTTTATTATTAATTTTTGTAAATCGGAAAATGTAAAAAAAGCACTGGATTCTACATAGAGAATCCAGTGTCTTTTTTAAATTGCTCCAGAAAGTTTTAAAGCAATTTGGGAAAGGGTTGCAGATCCTAAGTAAGTTCCTAAAAACACAAAGATTCCAACAATAACCACTTTCCATGAAATATTTTTTAAATCTGTAAGGCGATTAGCCACAGAAATTCCAGCAAAGGTAAGAACAGGAGTAGTAATGGATAAAAAGTCCACATTATTAATAAGTTCTACACATTTTGGTACTATTAAACAAATAATCAGAGAGATAATACTAACCCATCCTAAAACAGGGAAATCCCTTAAAGTCTTATTTTTTACATTGGAAAGACTTATTTTAAGTAGAATTCCTAAAAAGGCAAAAGTTCCCAATAGTAAAAGGCCTCCAATGGTAGACATTGTAATAGGCATTGCATCAGGATATTTTAAGGTTTTAATCCATTGTGTAAACAATATAAGAGTAACACTTAAAACTAAACAACCTCCATAGGTTCCAAGTTCTTTTTTATTCATCTTCAACCTCCTTACCTGTTAAGCGACGATACATTTTCTTTTGTAATGGTACTGCTAAAAATATCATGGTAAATGTTCCTAAAAAGGATGTTAATAATTGGGAAGCTGCTGCATAAGCTGAAATCATATCAGTTTCAGCTGGTAGAGATGCAGAAAGAGCAGAGGATGCTCCTGCCATCATTGATGCAGAACCCATCCCTGAAGCCATTGCTAAACTTTGTGGAGAATACCCAAGGGCTAAAAAGATAGGGGCAACAATGGAGAAAAACAAGGCACCAAATAATGTTCCAAAGATATACATAGATAATACCCCTCGTCCTTGAGGAGAATCTAAAGTATAAGTCTCACTAATATAGGCAAGTTCTCCTTCCCGACCAAGACCTAGTGTAGAGCCTAAAGCTTCTTTTCGTAGTCCTAATAAAATAGCTACAGGTAATCCAAATAAAACCGTACCTAAATTTCCTAACTCTTGTAATAAAAACACCCAACCAATACTTAGAATTTCTTTAATTCTAGGGGCAACATCTGCTCCATACCTTGCCATTAGAGGCAACATAATAATGATTAAGTATTTTCCAGAAAACTCGATGTTCTCCTTACTATAAATTTTTTGTATGATTCCTTTTCGAAAGAGTTTTATGCCAAATACCATAGTGATTAAAAGGGCAAAGACTAAGGGCAAAAAATTTAAGGTGATAGGGCCAAGTTTTAAAGATTGAAACCCAATCCATTCTGCAGCGGCAACAACTCCAAAGACAAAGCCTATGAAAAGACCTCTTTGTGTTACTTTCATAAAAACCTCCTAAGATTCTTTATTTAGTTCGTCAATAACTTCTTTATATTCTTCATAAGATCGTCGGTATAGATTTTCTTTCTTTACTTTTCCTGATAAATATCCTAAATATCCTTTTAGAAAAGCGGGAAAATCAGAGAGAATAAATTGTAAATCCTTATGTTTAAAATCAGATCCATGGATGGTTCCTGTAAATCCACTATAACCAATTTGTACACATGGGATCATATAGGATAAATCTCCAATATCACCGGCGGCAGCTATTGGTCTATGATGATAGCATTTAGGTATTTTTTTATATTCTTCAAAAAATTCTAGACCTAATTGGGACAGGAAACGATCTTGTAAAAATGGTAGATAGCCCATTTCTGTTTTAATCTCCACTTCTCCGCCAAGGGCTAAGGCAGAACCTTTAGCAGCTTGGTCTAATTTTTTTGCTAATAATAGCATATATTCTGTAGAGTTTGATCGTAAATCTGTACCTATTTCTACTTCGTCAGGGATTACATTAATCCCCATAGGTCCATTTAAAAAGACAGGATTCATTCGAATCATCTTAGTTTCGTCAATTTGCTGACGTAAAAGTCCAATAGCATTTTGGAAAAGTACTCCTATACTACAAGCATTCACTCCATCCCAAGGAGCAAAACCTGCATGAGATGCCTTTCCTTTAAAATGGTAGTACTTAAATAGAAAACCAGCTAAATCTGATAAAAATTCAATGGAAGGTTCTGGGTATTCCCCTCCCATAGCATGGGCAGATATTGCAAAATCATAGGAATCGAAAATTCCGAGACGCATACCTTCAGGTTTTCCACCTAAATAATATATTTCACCTTGTTCCCGTAAAGCTTTACGATGCTCTAAATCTAAGTATTCTTCTGCAGGAACAAATACAAATCCTACACCAAAGTCTAAACTTTTATAAAAATCATCTTCTAGTAATTCTTTTAATAAGGCTAAAGCAATCCCTACTTGGGTATAATGACCACATACATGAGCTGCCCCTGTTTTTGGATCTGCTTGGAAATGACTGGGAAGGTAAACAGCATCTAATTCTGCTACATAACACATTTTAAGTTCCTTATTTTCTGCGCCTGGTAAATCAAAAGCAAATCCTGTTCTTGCAAAATCCTTAAAAGTAACTTGTGGGAGATTTTTTTTAATATAATCAATAGTGATTTTTCGAGTATGCCATTCTTCATATCCTAATTCGGGATGGTGAAAAATATTTTCTGTAAGTTCTTTGATCTCTTGATACCATTTTGAAATCATTATTACCACCTTTCTTTGTTTAAACTCCTTCTCTCCATACTTTATCATAAAGTAAATCAAGGAGAAAGGGCATATTGAAAAGGTCGCTTAAATTTATTTTCTATCGGGTATATTATTTAGTAGGAGGTAACTATGAAAAAATTAAAATTATTAGGTGTTTTATGTTTCGTAGGTATTTTACTTATAGGTTGTGGAGGAAATACAAAGGAAACAGGTGTTAACAATCAATCAGAAAATACAGTGGAAAATAAGGAGGAAACCAATGTTTCTAAAGAATCCTCTGAGGTTGATCCAGAGGGAAACCATAAAGATGAAAATATGGATCAAGAGGATGGAGGGAATAACCAATTGGAAATGGAAGTACCAGTAGAACCTCCTTTAAAGAAGGATCCAGAAGCAGTGGTTATGACAAAATTAGACGAAGGTGACCAAATTATTTTTGTAAAAAATGAAGCTCCTCATATCATTCTTGTAAAATTAAAATTAACAGATCCTTCCAGAGGAGAAGAAGTTGGTAGAGAGATTTTAACAGAACTTCAAAGTTTAGGTCAATGGAATAAAGGTAAAGTTATTGTGGAAGGTAGTGGAGAATATTTTAAAGACTTTTAGAGAAAGGGTTTCGAAATGGAAGCCCTTTTTTCATGAAAAAAATCTATGGAATAATGCTGACAACTTCTAAATAAAAATATTTTCAGTATTTCTTAATATTTTTAAAAAATAATAATTCTCTGAAAAAACAGATTTCCCTTTCGCGGTATAATGAAAAAAGGTAAGGGCCCAAAGGGTCTAATTTTTTTCGACTAATCCCTAGTAAGTTACTAGTGATTAAAGAAAGGAAGGGAAAATATGTGTAAGGAAAT
The DNA here is from genome assembly GCA_030537855.1 of Tissierellia bacterium. Classification (GTDB taxonomy): domain Bacteria; phylum Bacillota; class Clostridia; order Tissierellales; family Peptoniphilaceae; genus JAUNVD01. The sequence continues at coordinate 54,105 of JAUNVD010000010.1, forward strand.
TTTAAATATAGAAAATGTATCAGCAGGTGTTGAGGACAAGCTTATCTTAAAGAATATTAATCTAAAGGTAATGGCAGGGGAGGTTCATGTCATTATGGGGCCTAATGGCTCTGGGAAATCTACGTTAGCTAATATTATTATGAACAACCCTATTTATGAACAAACTTCAGGAAATATATATTTTGAAGGGGAAAATATTAACGAGTTAAGGACAGATGAAAGGGCAAGAAAAGGGATTTTTATGACTTTTCAAACTCCTATGGAGGTTTCAGGAATTTCTGTTGAAAATTTTATTCGAACTGCAAAAATAGCAAAACTAGGGGATAATATTCCTATTTTAAAATTTCACAAGGAATTAACTGAGGAAATGGATACCTTGAAAATGGATCCTGAATATGCAAAAAGATATTTAAATGTAGGATTTTCTGGTGGAGAAAAAAAGAAAAATGAAATTCTTCAAATGTTAATGTTAGAACCAAAACTAGCTATTTTAGATGAAACAGATTCAGGTCTTGATGTAGATGCTACAAAAATTGTATCTGCAGGTATTAGCAAATATTTAAATAAAGATAATGCTCTTATTATAATAACTCATCATCAAGAATTGATTCATCATATTGAAGCAGACTATGTACATGTTTTAGTAGATGGACAATTAGTAAAAACAGGGGATTCTAGTTTAATGGAACGTATTGAAAAAGATGGATTTTCATGGATTCGAAAAGAGGTGGAAGTATGAGTAAAAAAGAACGAACCTATGTTGAAGATATGGATCGGGGAATTTATGATATAAAAAATACTTTTACCTATCGTAGTAAAACCCAAACTGGATTAACAGAGGAAGTTGTAACTCAAATTTCTAAAGAAAAAGAAGAGCCAGAATGGATGCTAAAGTATCGTTTAGAGGCTTTGAAGATCTATAATAAATTAGAAAATCCCACTTGGGGACCAAATTTAGAAGAAGTAAATATGGACGAGATTACTACCTATATTCGCCCAGATGCAGATTTGTCTGAAGACTGGGATGAGGTACCTGAAGAGATTCGAGATATTTTTGATAAACTAGGGATTCCAGAAGCAGAAAAAGAGTCTCTCTTGTCTGGTGTTGGAGCACAATATGATAGTGAAGTGGTGTATCATAATATTCAAAAACATTTACTGGATCAAGGTGTTATTTATACAGATTTTGAGTCAGCACTAAAAAAATATCCAGATATTATAAAAAAATACTTTGGAACTTGTATTAAACCTTCACTTCATAAATATGCTGCATTACACTATGCTGTTTGGTCTGGAGGTTCCTTTGTCTATGTTCCAGAAGGGGTCAATGTAGATATCCCTTTACAATCCTATTTCCGATTAAATGCACCAGGTGCAGGACAATTTGAACATACTTTAATTATTATCGAAGAAAATGCCTATTGTCATTTTATTGAAGGATGCTCAGCACCTAAGTACAATAAAATTAATTTACATGCAGGAGCTGTAGAACTTTTTGTTAAAAAAGGGTCTACCTTAAGGTATTCCACAATAGAAAATTGGTCTAGAAATATGTATAACTTAAATACGAAAAGAGCGATTGTAGAAGAAAATGGGTTGATCCAATGGATTTCCGGTTCCTTTGGCTCTCGAGTATCTATGTTGTATCCAACTTCTGTTTTAGTAGGTGAATATGCTAGTTCAGAATTTACAGGGATATCTTTTGCTGGGAAAGATCAAAATATTGATACAGGGTCCCAAGTGATTCATGCAGCTGCCCATACCACTTCTTCAACAAATTCTAAATCTATTTCTAAATCAGGAGGAATAGCAGTATATCGTGGATTAGTGGATATTAGAAAAAATGCTTATGGATCAAAGAATACAACATCTTGTGAATCTCTTATGTTAGACAAATTGTCTAGGTCCGATACTATTCCAGTCGTTAATATTGAAAATAAAGATGTAGATTTAGGTCATGAAGCAAAAATCGGGAGAATTTCTGACCAAGTTATCTTTTATTTAATGACGAGAGGATTAGGAGAAGAGGAAGCTAAGCAAATGGTAGTACGAGGTTTTGCCGATCCTATAGCAAAAGAACTTCCTATGGAATATGCGGTGGAAATGAATCATTTAATTAATTTAGAATTAGTTGGGGCTATTGGATAGGAGGAACCATGAAGAAAATAATAGGTAATAAATTAGCATTTCCCACTTTTCGTTGGATTAAGGTAAATAAAACGGAAATATCTATTCCAGAATTAAAAAAAATAGACTACCCCATAGAATCTAATGGTACCATGGGAGAAATGCCTTTTAAGAATCAGGTATATGGAGTTTCGGAAGATGCTCTAACCTTTTTAAAGGAATATAATAATTTATATCGTAGATATGAAACGAAAGAAGGAGAAGAAGTTTCTTATCCCCCATTATATTTAAAGACAGATGATGTATATACCCAACTTCAAGATTGTCATGATATTATTGCAGAGAAAGATTCTAAAATACGAGTTGTTTTAGATTATTACTCTACAGGTACTGTTGAAAAATTTAGAAATACATTGATACGAATTTTAGCAAAAGAAAATGCAGATGTAGAGCTGTTTATTATCCAAAAAGAAAATCACTCTAGCTATTCTTTAGAATCGATTGTGATAGAAACAGAAGAAAATGCTACTTGTCATGTTCGTCAATATCATCTAGGTTCGAAGAAATTATATACTAATTATCAATGTGACTTAATTGGAGATGGGTCATCTTCATATTTAAATAGTATTTATTTTGGAGACTGTGATGACGAATTAAATCTACTCTATAATATGATACATCATGGGGAAAAGACGGAAAGTGACATTATTGTTCATGGCGCCTTAAAAGACCGAGCAACCAAAAATTTTAAATCGAATTTAGAATTTAAGGAAGGGGCGAAAGAGGCTATTGGTTCAGAAGAAGAAGATATTATCTTGTTAGATGATGATGTTCATTCTGTATCTGTTCCCCTTATGCTTTGTCATGAAGATAATGTGGTTGGAAATCATGCTGCAAGTTGTGGCAAAATTGATCCTGAAGTTTTATTTTATATTACAAGTCGAGGGATAGATATAGAAGAAGCGGAAGCACTGATTATAGAATCTAAATTTGCCCATGCTATAGACACTTTGCATAATAAAGAATTGGAAGAAGAAGTTTGGGAAGGTGTTCGAAAAATTATTAAGGAGGGAGAGTTATGCTTGACCGCCGACAAATAGACGAAATAAGAAAGGAATTTCCTATTTTTGAAAATCCTAAGATGAATCCTTTGGTATATTTTGATAATGGAGCTACCACTCAAAAACCTATTCAAGTGATAAAGGCTTTAGAAAAGTACTATCAAGAAGATAATGGAAATCCCCATAGAGGGGCTCATCGCTTAGCCACAAGAGCTACAGAAGAGTATGAAGGGGCAAGAAAGGTGATAAGTGACTTTATTGGAGCAAAGACCAATGAAATTATCTTTGTTAGAAATGCTACCGAAGGAATTAATCTTGTTGCATATAGTTATGGACTTCAAAATGTAAAGGAAGGGGATGAAATCCTAATTTCCATTTTAGAACATCATGCAAACTTAGTTCCTTGGCAATATGTTGCTAAAAAAACAGGGGCTAAATTAATTTATCTTTATGGAGATGATAATCGTCAAATTACGATGGAGGAGATAAAGGAAAAAGTATCTGAAAAGACAAAGATATTGGCTTTGACAATGTCTTCTAATGTTACAGGGACTCAACCAGACCTTGTGCCAATACTATCCTATTTTCGAAAAGTTTCCAAGGGAGTTATTTTACTAGATGGGGCCCAATATATTCCTCATCATCATATAAATGTAGCTTCACTGGATTGTGATTTTATGGT
>JAUNVD010000062.1:0-3443 GCA_030537855.1 Tissierellia bacterium
CCATTGGTATTTTGAAGGCATAAACACAGACCAATGGATTGAAACTGAGTATAATTTAAAACAGAATCAATAGCCCATTCACAAAAACAATTGATGACTTTGAAGATTGGGTTGAAATCTTAAACAGATAAATCAACATTAATCGATTTAAAAGAATTAGGAGACCTTCGGGTCTCCTTTTCATTTTGTATTGAAGTTTTAAATACTTATCGAAAGTAATAGACTGTATTCTTAAATGATAATTTAGTAGGAGTTTTCTGTGTGCAGTAAAAAACATTTATAAAAGTAATAAGATTAATAAATAAAACTAAAATATATATTGATTTATCGCTTTAAATGGAATATAATTATATTACATAAGAGGTAACATTTCATAAAAAATAATAGAGCTATTTTCATTGAAGATGAATTCATTCCCACATTTGAGGACTTCTGTTCTCTGTTTTTATCTCTATCGAAAATAGGATTCTCTATTTTATAATTATAATTTACTTCCCAAAATTATAACTGAATTTTAATATTGTTTGTCAATTGGACATTCCAATTGATCTGTTTGTGTGTGCAAATTTAAAACATTTGCTAACAGTAATAATTTTAGGGAGGGAGAAAGATGATTAAAGATTTGGCAAAATGGATTAGACATTATAAAAACGGTTTTACTTTATTTCTAGCTTTTATAATGATTCTGAGCGTTTTTGCATCGACGGTTTATGCCGATCCAAAGGAAGATTTAAAAGAAGAAGTTAACGGCGTTTTTGAACCTGAGCCTATGGTTGAAGAAAATCATATCCATGGCAGAGATGATATGGTGCGCAATATTATTACACCAGTTGATGCTATATGGACTTATGAATTTTATGTTGAAGGAAATTTATATTATGACAATATCTCGCCACTTCATAATCCTCAATATATCAGAAACAATCAAGAGCTTATTGAACCTAGAGTTCCAGAGAAAAAAGATTATGTTTTTGTGGGATGGTATGAAGATATTGATGACGAGAGTACAAAAGTTCAATTTGGCGTTAAAACAGGAATTACTGAAGATAAGACTATAAAAGTTTATGCTAAATTTGAAGAAGAGATTAGAGTATTTTTTGAAAATGATGGAAACATTATCGCTAGCAAAAAAGTGAATAAAGGTGATACTGTAAATACGAACGGTGTTCCTATAATTGTCACTGCCGATGGAAAAGTTTTTTCTCATTGGTCTAAAGTTAAAGATGGTCCAGGTTCAGAGATTGCATTTGACTTTGATAATACACCAATCTTAGAAACGACAACTCTTTATGCGATATTGAAAAACGGATATCAAGTAGAATTTGAAACTCATGGGGGTTCTTCGCAAGAAACGCTATTGATTGATGAAAATGATTCTTTAGAAGGAAAAGTTTCAGATGCAACTAGAGACGGATATGATTTTAAACATTGGTCTTTAGCTGAAAATGGCCCTTCTTATCAAATGGATAGTCCCGTTGTTTCTAATCTAAAATTACATGCTGTATGGACTCCGAAGGGAGCAACTCCATATACAGTTGTATATTGGCAAGAAAATGCTGATGACGACAATTATACTTATATTGAACAAACAACAAAGACTGGCAGTTCAGGCGCACAAGCTGAATACGATATAAAGATATACGATGGCTTTACTTTCGACCCAGTTAAAACTGGAGTTACACCAATAATTCAAGGTGATGGCACGACTATAGTTAATGTATTTTATTCAAGAGATAGATATACACTTGAGTTTAGAGAATTGAATGCAAATTCTGCAATAAGCGGTTTAAAATTCGAAAATGTAAAATGGGGATCAGTTACAGACGAACAATGGAATATTGCTGAAGATCTTCGCCGAGGTTATGTATGGAGTGAGAAAAAAGATGGTAGTTCTCCGTGGTATTCAGGCGCTCCCGATATGCCTAAAAAAGATTTAGTACTTTATGGCAAGAAATGGGGCAAAAATACTTTCGTGGTTTTCTATGTAGACAATGCAACTGATGAAGAGATAAAAGATTCTTATGTCTTTAATCATAGCGCAGGTACTCTATACACTACTATTGAAGATTATATTGCAATACCAGGGTTTGAAGTAATTGTGCCTGATCATGATCCAAATAACACGAGTATAGAACTATTTGAATATAATGAAGATACGAATCAAAGTGAAGTTACAATAAAATATAATAGACTTTCATATAGAATTATATTCCATAATGATGTTAATAATTCCAATCATGTAACTGAAGATATACTATATCAAGCTGATATTTCCGATAAGGCTTTGGCTGGCCATGTTGTAGGAGTTACAACCAAGCTCATAAATGGAATTGAGCATGTATTTGGTGGTTGGTACAATAATGAAGGTTTAGCTGGTGATCCATTTGTTTTTGCCGGAAAAACTATGCCAGCGGGAGATTTGCCTCTATATGCAAAATGGAAAAAACCAGTACATGAGATTACTGTATATAAATCAATAAACAGCTCTGAAAATTACACCTTCAATGTCGAACATAATAAGCAGATTTCTGATGATGAATTAGACGAGATGAATTCATATCATGAAATTGAAGCGGATGATTTTGTCGGTTGGTTTTATTATCTAAATGAAAAGTTTACAAGATTTGATTTAGAAACACCAATCATAAAAGATTTAGAACTCTATCCCGCATCTAAATTCGATATTGGAACTGTAACTTATGATGTTGGCATTGGCGGAAGCGGCGTTGCACCTATAGAAGAAAAATATGTAAAAGGCACTACAATGAAGCTGCCAAGTTCTGAGGGAATGATTGCTCCAGAAAATAAAATATTTTTGGGCTGGATAATTGATGGCGGTGACGGTACTGTCTACCAACCTGGTGAAGCTTATACTGTAAATAGTGATGTAAAATTTGTTGCTACTTGGGGCTTCCCTAATTCTCCTACAAAAATAATTTATAGGTCGAATGGAGGCCTTCCTTCGGAAGACAAAGTTATTGACTTAGGAAATAATGCAAAGCATGAAATACTTGCCAAAGATACTTTCTCAAAAGTTGGCTACACATTTAAGGCATGGAAAGATGCGAATGGCAAAGAATATAAACCAGGAGAAATGGTTTTAGTAGATAGAATTGAAGAAAATGTCAACAATATTTTAGATGCAGTATGGATTAAGAATATCGATTTTACAGCTACAAAGAACTGGCAAGGCGATGAGAACGTAGATAGACCGACATTAAACTTTACACTTTACAGAAAAGTTGAAGGCGGCACAGAAGAAATTGTAAAAACCGACGCAATTGGTCAAAACATATCATCAGTAAAAGAAATTGATGCAGATAATATAAGTGCAACATGGAACAATCTATTACCAATAGACAATAAAGACAAAAATTATATATACTTTGTAAAAGAAGAAGTAAAAGTAGCAAATGTATTAGATCAAAACTGGGTATTTGGAG
>JAUNVD010000062.1:3543-9283 GCA_030537855.1 Tissierellia bacterium
ATGGCGAATTTAGCGCTACAAAGAATTGGCAAGGTGATGAGAATGTAGATAGACCGACGCTAAACTTCACATTATATAGAAAAGTAGAAGGCAAAGAATTAGAAAAAGTTCCAGATGCAGAAGTAAAAGAGATAACAAAAGATCAAACTTCAGCAACATGGACAGGCTTAGAAGAAACAGATATAGATGGAAAGAAATATATATTTAGCGTAAAAGAAGAAGTAAAAGTAGCAAATGTATTAGATCAAAACTGGGTATTTGGAGAATTTGATTCTCAATCAAAGAGTATAACCAACAGAGTAATAAACAATGACGATCCAAACAATCCAGAAAAGATAGCCAAACTTACCATAAAGAAAGTATTTGAAAATGAGCCAGTAGAAAAACAAAGAGGCTCAAAAAGAGGCAATCCACCGATAGAATTTAGCTTTAAAGTCACAGGACCATATGGATATAGTGAAACATTCAATCTAAAAGCAGGCGAAGAAAAAGTATTAGAAAAACTATACTATGGTGAATATAAAGTAGAAGAAACTAATACGCAAGGATACACTCCAAACTATTCGGAAGTTGGTGGAAAAGTTACTTTAACAAAAGAAAATAAAGAAGCGATTGTTACAGTAATAAATAAAAATATAATTCCAGGACCAGATGATCCAGAAAATCCAAATGTAATAGAAAAGACAGTTGAAAAAGTATGGGTAAATGGTTCAAAACCAGATACAGTAATCGAGCTTTGGAGAAAAGGTACTGCATTAGATGGCTCTGATATTGACGAAAAGGTTGGAACATTTACAGCAAACAAAGATGTAACAAGCCACACATTTAAAGATTTAGCAAAACACGATCCATCTGGCAGAGAATTTGAATATTATGCAAAAGAACCGCAAGCACCAGCTAACTACACAAAGACAGAAAACGGACTAAGCATAACAAACACTTACACCATACCAACCAATGGCGAATTTAGCGCTACAAAGAATTGGCAAGGTGATGAGAATGTAGATAGACCCGAAATCAATCTCACGCTATATCGTAGAATTTTGGGCGCTCAGCCTGAAAAAGTTCCAGCAACTCCGACTCAACCAAATCCGATAAAAGTGAATCCAGAAAATCCAACGGCAAATTGGACTGATTTGGAAGAAACTGATATTAATGGAAATGAGTATGTATTCCATGTAGAAGAAAGCTTTGTAGATGACAATCCTAATAACGACAATTGGACATTTATGGGATTTGATTCAGATACAAATACTTTAACTAATAGAGTTATTACAGTCGATGAACCGCCATATCCTGATGAGAAAATCGGAGAGCTTACGATTGAAAAGATTCTAAAAAACGAAGTAAATACTCGCCAAATGACTCGAAAAGCTCCTCTTGAATTTGAATTTAAAGTAACTGGACCGGCTAATTATTCTAAGACATTTAAGCTAAAGGCTGGAGATTCTATCGTTTTGGACAAATTATACTTTGGAGAATATACTGTAACAGAAACTAATTCTCATGGATATGTTCCAAATTATTCAACAGTAGATGGAAAAATCGTTTTAAGAAAAACTGATCCTAAAAAAGCTTTGACAGTAACAAATACCCATAGTGCAGGCGGAGCAGATGATCCAGATCCTAATTTAGTTGAAATTGAAATAAACAAAGTGTGGATAAATGGCGCGAAGCCAGATACAGTAATTGAGCTTTGGAGAAAGGGTCAAGAAATTGACGGTACAATTATTGACGAAAAATATAGCGAATTTACAGCAAACAAAGATGTAACAAGCCATACATTCAAAGATTTAGCAAAACACGATCCATCTGGCAGAGAATTTGAATACTATGCAAAAGAAGAAAATGTGCCTGCTAACTACACAGCCACATATTCAGAAGATAAATTAACTATAACAAACAGTTACACCATACCAAAAAATGGCGAATTTTCAATCAAAAAGATTTGGCAAGGAGATGAAATCGTCACAAGACCGGAGCTTGAATTTACGCTATATCGTAGGATTTTAGACAAAGAATTTGAAAAAGTTCCAGATGCAGAAGTAAAACAGATAACAAAAGATCAAATTTCAGCAACTTGGAAAAACCTAGAAGAAACTGATATAGATGGAAATCTTTACGAATTTGCAGTAAAAGAATCGGTTAAAGAACCTTCAATTTTGGATGACAATTGGGTTTTCAATTCATTGGGTGATGGTATTGATGAATATATTACAATACCGGAAGTATTTAATAGGGTAATAGTCAATGAAGATCCAGATAATCCTGACAATCCGGATTTTGAAAAAGAGAAAATTGCTAAACTCATTATCAAAAAAGAAATTAAGGGTGGCAATGCTTATGGAAAATTATTTAAATTTAAAATTACAGGGCCATATGGATTTGAAAAAGAAATTGAATTGAAAGCAAATGAAAAATATACCTTAGAAGATATTTATTTTGGCGAATACAAAGTAGAAGAGCTCAATTCAAAAGATTATACTGTAAGCTATTCACCTGGCCAATCAGTAAAATTGGAAAAAGCAGCTCCCGAAAAGACGATAGTAATAACCAACACTGCAAAAGCCTCGCCTTATTATCCATTTGGCGATGGTAGTGGAGGCGTTCCAAAACTCAATAAGAGAGATCATTTTGCATATGTAATTGGTTATCCAGACTATTGCTTCAAGCCTGAAGCTACAATAAGCAGAGCAGAGATGGCTGCAATATTTGCAAGATTATTAGACGAGGAAATATATCTGCACAGAGATTATCATTCAAACTTCAATGATGTTAAAGAAGGAGATTGGCATTACAAATATATCAGTAAACTCACAGCCATAGGAGTAATAAAGGGATATCCTGATGGCAGTTTCAAACCGAATCAGCCAGTAACTAGAGGCGAATTTGCATCAGTTGCCTCCAGATTTATTGAAACTGAAAAAAACGGTGGAGTTTTCTTAGATGTTAATAATGAATATTGGGCAAGAGCCGATATAGAAAGAGTGCTTGCTCAAGGCTGGGTAAAAGGTTATCCAGACGGAAGCTTTAGGCCACTACTACCTATTAACAGAGCAGAAGTTGTGACAATCGTCAATAAAATGTTAGATAGATTCCCCGACAAAGATTATATAGATCTTCATAAATTAGAACTATATCTATATGATGATCTAGAAAGTTGGTATTGGGCATATTACGATATAATGGAAGCCAGTAATGGACATGATTACATCAGAGATGGTCATAATCACGAAAAATGCTTAAGACATTGGTGCCCACATGTTAAGAGATATCATGTAAAATAATAGATAATAAAGACAATATAACAAATAAATAATAAATAAAGTAACGGGAATAAAAAGTAGAGAGTGATTTATCAAATAGATATTCACTCTCTATTGTTATAAATAGAAGCACAAACAGATCTTATTAAAATAAGACAATCTACACTATTAATTGAACAAAATCGCATCAAATACCTAGCCAATTAAAAAACAGATGAATAGTAAAAACATAAATAACGCATACAAAACTCAAATAATTCAAAAAACAAAATACCATAAAATAAAAACAAAAAACAACGGGCCAAAAAATACATACTACCTGGCTAAAATGAATGTAAAAATATTAAAAATACTCGTAAATAAATAAATTGCATAATAAATATATAAAACTTTAAGAATCTTTAAAATCCAATTTTTGTAACACAAATGTAATATTTAAAATTAAATAAAAAAATTATACAAAAAATGCATGCTAAATTTAAGCATCGTGCAAGTGTAAAAATTATATGTAAGATTTATATTTAATACTAATATATAATCAAGAAAACAAAATTAAACCAAAAGGCTAAATTTAGAGGTTAAGTATAGTGGTTTTTAATTCTGACTAAAATAATCAGGATATAAAACAGGGTAATTTCTCAACCATTGTAAAATGATACAACAAATTTATATTAATTTAAAATAATCAGTAAAACAAATAAAGATACAACAAACATATTTCAGTTTTATTAAATAAAGTAAAGATGTTATTGAATAATAAATCGTTATCATGTATTATATTATATGATAATATTAATTTAATTAAATTTAGCTAGGATCAATAAATTTTCAAAAGGAGGAATAGCGCATACTATACAATAACTGTATAGTTAATATCGTTGGTCATAACTAATTTTGTTTAATTTAAAATTTTCTATCAAATTAATTTTTGAAAGGAGTAAAATCTTATGGACAAAAAACGATTTCTGTCCTTGTTTTTGGCGTTAATAATGCTATTTGGCGTTATTCAGCCCACAACGGCAAGCGCTAACAGCGGGGAAATAGACAGGAATGGAAATACCGAAGGAGACTGGCCTATGCCAGTTGAAGGTACTTATGACTTAAAAGGTCATTTGAAAAAAATGCACATTCAATATGATGGTGCGGGAGAGGACACGTTAGAGTTTTCGCTCCAATTCCAGTCTACCGTTTCCCCGCCGGGGATTAATCATGTGGATTTTAGAGTTGACCCGAGAATTAAACAATACATTAAAAAAGTTGAGGGTAAAGGAAAGGGTGCTTTAAACTTAGGCGAAGACTATGTTGGCTTTAAAGATCGAAATGCAGCACCTGGAGCCCATAATAAAAACGTTTATCGCGCAAAATTAGATGGTCCAACAGGACTATTTACAGCCCTTCCTTGGGGTGCCCAAGTTTATGAAGCAAAAGTTATCGTTCATCTTGATCGCAAAGTGAGTGCGTTAAAGGCGCTGTTTCCGGATCGACACTATACCTTTGAAACAAGAGCTGTTGGGACGGAAGATGGCAAAATCGATAGTGAAATTAAAAAGATAGACAAAAATTCCTTAAATTCTGCCACCTTTGCGAGTTTTGAAGATACGGTAATGACCGAGGATAATTCCAAATGGCTGAGATCCAATTCCACGGCCGTTGTGGAATATGAATCTGGTGGTACTTTAACAACAAATAAAGATAATGCAAGAAGTGGCGCCGGAAGAGAAAAAGTTCCCTTCGGGCAAGGGGTCATGAGAATTAAATATTATATTTATCCTCATATGATGATTTGGGATTCTTATAATGCTTTAATCGATCAATATAAGCATTATTCGTTCGCATTGAACATAGATCCAAAAATCAAAGCTTTAATACCAGAAGGGGCAGAGCTAAGAGTCAATGCCCTTCGTTTGTACGGCGGAGCATATAATCATGTTCAACTTCCTGTATCTTATATCAATGAAGAAAATCAACTAAGAATTTCAATCTATGGCACTGAGAAATTAAACAACGAAGATAAGAATATAACTCAAGTAGTAGATCCTCGCGTTACAAATCATAATATGTATATTTCTGCAGATGCTGATGGATCTTTGCCAACCTATTTACAAATTGAAATTCCAATAGATGAGACCAAAGCAGAAGAAAACTTTGATTATAATCAATATAATTTCCAAGGCTTCTACTACAACAGAAGAGGACAGTTGGTCAAAAATTCATTGGTGAGAACCTTTACCAATGCGGCAAAGACCGATCAGATGCCGGGCATTACCGCTGAAGGAACCGCTTTGCTGTGGAGCGATGAGGTTAAAGGAAATTCAGAATATCCAGGTTCGGAAGTCTACTTAGTGGCTAATCCAGATTTGGATGAAGAAGGTAATGGCGTGCCAGGTACCGGTACCGTTATTGGTCAAATGACCACTACTGTTAAAGACTTTGTTCTCAAAACCTTTGAAAAAGACGGTCAGGCTTATAACCCG